>JANLPM010000128.1:0-5098 GCA_031367265.1 Actinomycetes bacterium | reverse complement strand
CAACGGGTTATGGTTTAGGTCAGACTTTTGGAACTTCCGCTGGCACCCAAGATTTTGAGTCGGTCGAGCATAGTGACGTCATTATGCTCATTGGTGCTAATCCGACTTCGGCACATCCTGTCTTTGCTTCACGTATGAAACAGGCAATTCGCAAAGGCGCCAAGCTTATTGTTGTTGATCCTCGGGTTATTGCACTGGTGCGAACTCCTGGTGTAACCGCCACTCACCATTTGCAATTAATGCCAGGTACAAATGTCGCAGTTATTAACGCGCTCGCCCACGTGATTGCCACCGATGGGTTAATTAAACGAGATTTTATTAATGAGCGCTGTGATGCCCAATCTTTTAAGGAGTGGGAGGAATTCATTTCGCTATCTGAAAACTCACCTGAAGCGTTGGAATCATCATCGAGAGTGCCAGCAGCAGACATCCGAGCCGCGGCACATCTATTTGCTAATGCAGTTAACGGATCGATCTATTATGGATTAGGTGTTACCGAACATAGTCAGGGCTCAACGATGGTTATGGGAATTGCTAACCTGGCAATGGCGACCGGAAATATTGGCCGCAAAGGAGTTGGTGTTAATCCACTGCGTGGACAGAACAATGTGCAGGGTTCATGCGATATGGGCTCATTTCCACATGAGCTATCGGGCTATCGGCACATTTCACATCACGAAACGCGGAAAATCTTTGATGATACTTGGGGAGTAAAACTGCAAACAGAGCCAGGCATGCGCATTCCTAACATGTTTGACTCAGCTATTGCCGGACAATATCGCGGACTCTTTGTGCAGGGCGAAGACATTGCCCAATCTGATCCCAATATATCCCATGTGCATGCAGCACTTCGAGCAATGGATATGGTCATTGTTCAAGATTTATTCTTGAATGAAACCTCAAAGTTCGCCCATGTCTTTTTGCCTGGTACATCTTTTCTAGAAAAAGACGGCACATTTACTAATGCCGAACGCCGTATCAATCGAGTCCGTCCCGTAATGAAGTCCAAAATTGGAAAAAGTGAATACGAAGTTGCGTGTGATCTAGCCACTGCGATGGGGTATCCAATGTCTTATAAAAACGGCGCAGCAATCATGGATGAAATCGCCGCAACCACGCCGACATATTCCGGCGTCTCTTTTGCCAAATTAGATGAGCTGGGTAGCATTCAATGGCCATGCAGTCCGGCCAATCCCACTGGAACTCCAACGATGCACGTTGATAAGTTTGTTCGTGGTGAAGGCCAGTTTATGCGTACCCAGTACGTGCCCACCGATGAAAAGGCGACACGTAAGTTCCCACTTTTGCTTACTACGGGCCGAGTTTTAAGTCAGTACAACGTCGGTGCCCAAACTCGACGCACAGCAAATAATATTTGGCATAAGGAAGATATTTTGGATGTGCATGAATCAGATGCCGAACTACGTGGCATTAAAGATGGCTCATGGGTCAAACTTTCCAGTCGCGTGGGTGAGACAGTTATGAAAGCGCGTATAACCGATGAAGTCCCCGCCGGAGTTGTTTATACGACCTTTCACTTTCCAGAATCGGGTGCAAATGTCATTACTACGGATTTCTCGGATTGGGCGACTAACTGTCCTGAATATAAAGTTACTGCAGTTGAAATAACTCCAAGCACTAAGGGTCCGGGAGTGATGATTGAGACCCATATCGGTGGCGATCCACAGTTAGATTCCATTATTCGAATGGCCAATCAGATTGCGGCAAATATTCCGGCAACGGGTGCTCCTGAAATTAATTGTGCCCATCATATTGTGCAGTTTTGGACTCCCGTAATGATTGAACGCTTGCGCGTAGATGCAGATAAATCATTGTTATCCCCGATAGTCCTAAAGGCGATTGAAATTCTACTAGTACGTAATTAACTCCATTATTTGCTTAGTTAATCCAGCGTACCCAGCGTTGTGAATTTCAAGGGGTAGCCCAATTTCTTTCGCGGCTTCAATGGCAGCTTGCTCTAATTCAGGTGTACGGAGTTGGGCCAACCAGATTACGCGTGAATAATTTTTAAAATAATCATCCCGAAGGTATGGGTATTTATCTAAACCTAGTTCAACGACAACACTGCGGTGAAAAGACTTCACTAAAAAATCAGTTAGGAAGTATGTACCTGCATCTTCAACCATGAGTCGGTCAATCTCGGTACGCCCTGCGAAAATGTCATAACAGTGGTTTCCACCTAAGCGTTTAACATTATGGCGCTCAATCACGATATCTAAAGCACCATAAGTACCGCAGTCAGCATAAGCGACTGCACACAAAACGTGCATAGTTTTAATTTTTATCAAAAGCGCATCGACTTCGCCGGCAATTTTTTCAGGACGATTATGCAGTAGCGGCGGCAAGGGATAAATAGTTATATCAAGGGCATTTTCCGCTGCCACTTCTGCGATATGTGTTGCCAAAGCACCGCAGGCAACGATGCCGATATTCATGCCGGGAAAGCTAAACGCTCTATAAATTTATCGTTAAAATCAGAGCGATCAGATAGTTCTAGGTAATCAATCTCTTCCAAAAGCGCCGATGCGCCATGGCGCTCTTGGGCCGAGAGTAAAACCATCTTTGCACCTTCTCCGGCGACATTTCCCGCTGACAAGATTCGCATAACTGAGAGTTTAGGTACGAGCCCAATTTTGATGGCAGATGCGGGGGATAGGTAGGAGCCAAAGGAGCCGGCAAGTAAAACTTGTTGAATCTCACTTTCGCTAACGCCGAACTCTTCTAGAAGCAAAGCCCAACCTGTTGCAATTGCCGCTTTAGCAAATTGAAGTTCGCGAACATCGCGTTGACTTAAAAAGACGCAGTCACTTAAATCTCCAACCTCTTTGCTCCACGTTAAAACAAAGACGCGCTCGCCTTCTCGTATAAGTAAGCGATCGGCCAAAGTTGGTGCAACCGACCGAGCTATTTCGTCGGTGACAAATCGGCCTGAGTGATCGAGCAGACCTATTCCAACCAGGCTGGCGCAGGCATCAACTAAGCCCGAGCCGCAGATTCCGATGGCGGGAGTGTCATCTATGGTGCCGATGATTAACTCTCCATTGGTAATCTTGATAGTTTCAATGGCACCTGATGCCGCGCGCACCCCGCATTTAATACTTGCCGCTTCAAAAGCCGGACCGGCGGGGGCGGCCGTCGCTAAAATCTTTTCGCCATCACCTAAAACGATTTCGCAGTTAGTGCCAACATCGATAAACAAGCGCAAGCGTTTATCACGGTCCATGCCCGATGCAAGAGCGCCAGCGATGATGTCACCGCCAACATAGGCTCCCAGCGAAGGTAAAATCACGGCCTTCGCCCGTGGGTGAATCGCTATCCCGATATCAACTGCATCGACATCGGGGAAATCTGCCGCGGCCATTATAAATGGAGCAACTCCAAGGGGTTCTGGGTCAACTCCAAGGAGTAGTTGATTCATCGTGGCATTTCCAGCGATAGCAATCTCATAAACATGAAGTGGATTTACGCCCGCCTCTAAACACACCTCTTGCGTGAGTTGATTAAGCGTCTCTTGTGCCAGTGTTGACAGTTTTTCAAGCGCGGCAGGATCGAGCATTGTGGCACTAATTCGCGTAATGACATCGGCACCAAAAGGTTGTTGTTTATTAAGTATTGATTTAACGGCTAACGGAACGCCAGTATTTAAATCCAACAATGTGGCTACTACCGTTGTTGTGCCCAGGTCATAGGCAATTCCATAACGATATGCCGTGGTGTCACCGGCTTCGATATCGATGAACGCTTGATCGACGAAGACGGCGGTCACTTTAAAATTAGCTGCCCGAAGAACTCTAGGAATATTGCGCATTGCAGCAAGGGACGCGGTGCCCTCAATATCATCTATTGCATCGAATAAACGCACGATATCGGTGCGTTGATCTTGCAAGCTCGGTTCTTCGAGCTCGACATATCGCTTTTGTACCGCAGGGCGCAGAATAACTTGGCGTCCGACTCCGACGGTTGCAGCCTTAGGGCGGGTTGTAAGCGCGGGAACATCGATGGAGACATCAGTGTTTGTGCGAACTAAACACGCTAGGCGCCAACCCGCTTTAATCTCAACTTCAGTAAATGCTCGAAAATCTAACTTCGATGGTTCGACTACTCCTGAAGTAATCTTAACTCGACATTTCTTGCAGGTTCCATATCCACCGCACGTCGAATCAATTGCAATTCCATTCCACGATGCTGCATCAAATGCACTTACACCAGTTGGAACGGTAATTGTTTTCTCAGATGCAACTGAACTATCTTTTTCAAGGGATCTAAAGGCGAGTTTGACCCGTCCAGTGCCATCGTGATGGGGCACAAGAGAAGGGTCGAGCTCTTTTTTAGTAATGGCTAAACGCCTTTTTCTTGAGTTAAAGCAGCCTTAGCCGCCTGCATCGCTCTAAAACGCGTGATCCAATTTGATCCCCAAGGATCTAAACCAAGAAGTAAATCTGCCGCTCGCACAGATTCGACAATCAGCGGTGTTCGAGCATCCATCACCGCACTCGTTAGACCATGCGACATCGCTGCCGGTAAAAATGCCGCGTTGAGTGCATGGCGGTAGGGCAGACCAAAGGAGATGTTGGATGCGCCTAGAGTCATATTTAACCCCCATTTTTCTCGGATGAGATAAATCGTTTCCAACGTGATTTTAACCGCTTCTGGATCTGCACCAACCGTCATTGCAAGTGGGTCGATAACTAGATCCTCTAGTGGAATTCCATGCTTTTCCACGGCGCGCACAATTTTTTCGGTAATCACTATTCTCTCAGCTGCCGTCGCCGGTATTCCAGTTTCATCATTTGGCAGTGCGATTATTGCCGCACCATGTCGCTTAATTAAAGGTAAAACCAGCTCCATTCGTTCATCTTCCCCAGTAACGCTATTGACAAGTGCTTTACCTTGATATGCCTCAAGACCAGCTTGGAGTGCTTCAATTATTGATGAGTCGATGCAGATTGGGGTATCGGTAATACTTTGAATTAATTTAATTGCGTTAGCCAAAAGCGCTGGCTCATCCGTTAGGGGAACTCCCATGTTGACATCTAAAACATCGGCGCCACCGGCTATCTGAGTGAGAACGTCTTTT
>JANLPM010000181.1:0-1880 GCA_031367265.1 Actinomycetes bacterium | reverse complement strand
CAAGCTAGCGCCGGTATTACCGAAAGGTTAGGAAAATATCATCGTACTTTAGAACCAGGTCTGAATTTAATTCTTCCCGGTATTGACCGACTCAGACCGTTGGTTGACATGCGTGAAAAAGTCGTCTCATTTCCACCTCAGCCCGTTATTACCGAAGATAATTTAGTTGTAAATATCGATACGGTAATTTACTTTCAAGTTACTAACGCTAAGTCGGCGGTGTATGAAATTGAAAACTACATCCAAGGTATAGAGCAGTTGGTTGTGACAACTTTGCGAAACTCGGTGGGCGGGCTGGATTTAGAAAAAGCGCTTACCTCGCGCGACCATATCAATGCCATTCTTCGTGGTGTTCTCGATGAGGCAACGAGCAAGTGGGGTGTTCGCGTAAATCGAGTAGAAATCAAGGCGATTGATCCACCTCCAAGCGTGCAGGAATCTATGGAGAAGCAGATGCGGGCAGACCGAGATAAGCGGGCCGCAATTCTCACCGCTGAAGGCGAAAAGCAGAGTCAAATTTTGAACGCCGAAGGCGCCCGCCAGGCCGACATATTGCGCGCCGAAGGTGAAGCTCAAGCCGTTGTTATCCGTGCCGAAGGTGAAGCAACGGCCATCGCTAAAGTCTTTAAGGCAATTCACGATGGAGATGCCGACGAAAAAGTACTCGCCTACAAATATCTCGAACAACTTGCAGTAATTGCCAATGGCAATGCCAGCAAAGTGTGGATAATTCCAACTGAGCTTTCGGGCACTGCAGCAACTATTGCGCGTGCCTTCAAAGATTCAGGTAGTTAATTACATAGGTATTGCTTCGAAAACTCGGACTCCAGCTTTATTTGGGCACCCTTTAGCCAATAGCACAGCTGCAGCCATATCTTCGGCGTTAACCAATGAATAGCCCCCAACAAAATCGGACCATTCGGTGATTTCATTTGCACTATTTTGTTTTACCAACATTCCGCCATTAAATGGGTTGCCAATATCGACGACACTCTTACCTATTGAAGTGAACCATCCCATCCATGCTTCGTCTCCGCCATCGTCATCTTTGCTGGCATTATAAATAAATAGAAATTTCTTCACTTTCTCTCCTTTTATAGTTGTTGTTTATTTTCGATCGCTTGGATGTAGTTTTCGAGAGTTTCTGCTCCACTGTCCCAATAGGCATGAAATTGATTAACCCATTTCTGAATTCCTCGCAGTGAAGCCCGGTTTAGTGTTAATACATTCACGCGTCCTATTTTTTGTCGGGAGATCAAGCCGGCCTGCTCAAGAACTTTGATGTGTTTATGAATAGCTGGAAGTGATAACCCACGAAAACGCGCTAGTTGAGTAATTGTTGCGGGCTGCGCACTCAAAACGACGATGATCTCTCTTCGGTGCTTATTGGAAAGGGCAGCAAAAAGTGAGTCTAGTTTTGGGTTTTCAGCTGAACGCTTCATCAATACTTAACCTAGTGGTTAACTGTTGGGTTAGTCAAGTGTCAAGGCTCTACATCGATTAAAGCTACGAGCCACAATAAACGCTCGCTATCTAAGATGTAAGCCCCTAATCTAGGGCCAAGTGGCGGGAGAGAATCGACAATGGGCGAAAAAATATCATTTCAGAGCAATGGCGATACCTGCGATGGATATCTGGCTCTGCCTCAAAGCGGTAGCGGCCCAGCCGTTATTGTTATTCAAGAGTGGTGGGGGTTGGTAGGACACATCACTGATGTTGCCGATCGATTCGCCGCTGCCGGTTTTGTCGCTCTGGCACCAGATCTATATCACGGCGTTATCGCCAAAGAGCCAGACCATGCCATGAAAATGCTCATGGGTCTTGCTATGGATAAAGCGGCTATGGATATTGACGGTGCAGCAGCATTTTTAACTCAGCAA
>JANLPM010000157.1:0-6330 GCA_031367265.1 Actinomycetes bacterium | reverse complement strand
GCAAGCCAAGCAGTAATCAGAACTATCCGGGGAATCGGTTATGGAATGGATCTAGGGTGAGTGCTTCAAAAAAAAAGAGCATCATGGCTCAAATGCTGGTGGGGCAATCATTCCTCATTATCGTTAATGGCTTAATTCTTGTAGCAACTGCGCTGGCTGTGGCGCCTTCAATATTTAATAAACACCTTCATGATGCGGGCGTGGTATCGAATATTGCGAGAATGCATGTATTAGAGGCCTATATAGCCTCTTTTAACGCATCCTTACTTATCGCCGTTTTCTTTTCCATCATCATTTCAGGCGGACTGGCATGGTATTTTATGGTGAGAATCGTCAAACCAATTAAAGGCGTCGCCATTTTTGCTGAAATGCTTGCCTCAGGTGATTTAGATGCCCAAACGCCAATCGAAAACTCTATTCCCGAACTCAATCGTTTAACCGAGGCGCTAGCAGGAATGTCAGTTGACTTAGCGCTAAGTAGGCAGGAGCAGTCGCGGCTTTTGAGTGATTTAGCGCATGAGCTGAGAACACCAATATCAACCGTTCTTGCGATTGTTGATGGAATTGAAGATACGGTTATTGTTCCCGATGCACACACCTGGAAAACGATCCGCGATCAGTTAGAAAGAGTCAATCGACTCTCCCATGACGTTCGAGCAGTAACCCAAAATTCCGAGAAACTCCTCAGCACGATGAGCACAGCTGTGAACCCAGGCGATATTGCTTCGGCAGCGTTCGCGGCATGGAGTCCACGAATTGAACGTAAAGAAATCAAATTTGAGTTGGAGTTAGAACCGGAGTTACCTCAAATATATGTTGATGCTCAGAGAATCGGGCAAGTGTTGTCCAATCTCTTGGAGAATGCCTTGCGATACACAAGTACTGGAGGAACTCTGAATCTCAAGGTTAAAAAAACCTCAGATTGCCTTCTTTTCGAAGTTGTAGATTCTGGACAGGGAATTGAGCCACGCCAGTTACCATTTATTTTCGATCGCCTTTATCGAGGCGATGCAGCTAGGCATTCAAGTGACACTGGCTCTGGCTTAGGATTAACTATCGCGCGCAGCATTGCAGAAAATCATGGGGGTAGCCTTACCGCAGCCAGTGCAGGTCATAATTTAGGTTCAACCTTCACCCTTACTATTCCGATTGCACAGGTATAAGTAATTTATTTATCGCTCTTCCAACGTCGGAGCCGATTTGCATTTAGAACTACAGAAAGCGAGCTTAGCGTCATCGCTGCGGCGGCAATCATTGGATTGAGTCTTAACCCTGATAACGGGTAGAACACACCTGCAGCTATCGGGATGCCAACGCCATTGTAAATAAGAGCAAAGAAAAGATTCTCTTTAATATTCCTCATTGTCGCACGACTTAATTCAATTGCTGTAACCACTCCTTGAATCGAGCCTGACATTAGGGTTATATCGGCAGCTTCAACGGCAACATCGGTGCCAGAGGAGATTGCGAAACCAACATCGGCTTGGGCAAGGGCAGGTGCATCATTGATTCCATCACCCACCATTGCAACTGAGTACCCCTCTTTTTGAAGCTCTATAACTGCCTGTGCCTTCTCGTGAGGAAGTACTTGGGCACGGATATCTGTCTCGGCGATTCCAATCTGCCTACCAATGGCAATTGCAGTCTCTTGATTATCGCCCGTTATCATCAACGTTCGAACTCCCATACTACGCAATGCCGCAATGGAAGCACCGCTACTTGGTCGAAGCGTATCTGCTACACCGATAACGCCTGCAGCAAGGCCATTCTTAGCAATAAAAATCGCGGTTTTACCGGCCTTGGAAAGTACATCGGAAATTTCAAAAATCTCTTTAGTCTCAATTGAATGTGAACTCATCAAAAGCGCGTTGCCAATGAGGATCTCATCCGCACCAATCTTTGTACGCACTCCTTGTCCAGTTATAGATTCAAAATCTGTCACCGGCACTAACGGGAGTCCACGCTCATGCGCCGCGTGTGTAATTGCTGAGGCTAATGGATGTTCACTTTGGCCTTCGGCACTGGCAGCAAGAGACAAAATTTCATTTTCATCGAAACCATCCAAAACAATGAGATCTGTAAGAATCGGCTTTCCATTTGTTATGGTCCCAGTTTTGTCCAGTATTATCGCGGTAATTTTCTCAGAAGTTTCAAGTGCCTTTGCTGACCTAATTAATATTCCTGAGGTAGCTCCCTTTCCGGTTCCAATCATTACCGATAGTGGGGTTGCTAAACCCAAAGCACACGGACAGGCAATAATTAAAACGGTCACAGCCGCAATGAGGGCATATGTAAATGTTGGTGCTGGCCCGAGAATATACCAAGTTGCAAAGACAACTATTGAGCAAGCGATTACAAATGGAACAAAAACTGAACTAATTGAGTCGACTAAGCGCTGAATTGGCGCCTTAGATGCCTGCGCCTGTCTGACCATTCTGATAATTTGTGAGAGGACAGAGTTTGCACCGACTTGAGTTGCGCGAATGTGTAGCGCTCCGGTTCCATTGAATGTCGCACCAATGACGCCATCACCTGCGGTTTTTTCGATGGGGATTGACTCCCCGGTGACCATAGATTCATCGACTGAAGAATGTCCGGATTCGATTTTTCCATCTACCGGAATTTTTTCTCCTGGCCGTACAAGAATTTCATCTCCCACAACGACTAAATCAATTCCAAGCTCAATTTCAACACCTTCTCTGATCACACGGGCAGTCTGAGGCGCAAGATTTAATAAAAGTCGAATTGCTTCGCCGGTGCCAGCCTTTGCCTTCTCTTCAAAATATCGTCCTAAGAGAATTAGCGTGATAATTACGCCCACTGCTTCAAAGTAAACGTCTCGCATCTCTGACGGCAAAGACTTTGGTGCAAATGTAACAAAAGTACTAAAAGTATATGCCGCCGTGGTTCCAAGAGTAATGAGAGTGTTCATCTCAGCAGAACGATGGCGAAGGGTTAACCAACCAATTTTATGAATCGGTGCCCCAACATAAAACATTACTGGCGTAATCAAAATGAACTGAGTCCAATGATTTAAAAGGAAAGATGGAGCGTTAGCTCCCAAGGATTCGGCAAAGATAGTCAAGAGCACGGGCAAAGTTAAACTTGAGCCTAGAATTACTCTCAGTTTGAGTTTACGAAGTTCAGTTAATCGGCTTATTGATTCATCACTAACTTCAACTCCAAGAACTGAGGGCACTTCGGATGCTTGATTATCTATCTCTAGTGCGCCAATTCCCCCTCCACCGACTAATTCAGAGACTGTGGAATTTTCGGCTAATTTAATAATTAGCTTTCCATGCACCATATTCATTCCGCAAGCAAAATCAAAGCTACCTTCACGATCGGGAGTAAAAGTTACACTTGTCTTTTTGTATGCGGGTAAATCAACAATAATTCCAAAACTTGAGATAATGACCTGTTCGGTACACGAACCGCTCTCTTGGCGATCAAATATGATATTTAGAGGCACACCTAAAATTGCCTCAATCGTATTGGGTGAGTAGCCACCCTTTACAGTTATCGTAATGCTTTGCGAAGTACCCACGTTTTCGGTATGAGTAGAGCGGCGTGGACCAAAGAAGAACCAGGCAAGAAAGACTAAGAGCGCCCCACTTATTGAGATCACTGCCAGATCAGAAGAACTCATATTAACCCCCACTAATTCTTAATCTTACATTCGATGGGCCATAGGAAGAAGAAATAACCCAACATTTAAAGCTGTTAGCACGCCAATCAAAATTGCATAAGGTGCAAAAGTGGCTTTACGGATTTTAACTGTACTGTAACGTCGAAAAGTAATTCGGCGGGCCGTGTATAAGGAGCCCCACAAGCCTAAGGTCAGGATGGCAAACTGTAGAACTCGAATTGTGCCATTTCCAACTATTGCAGTAGAGCCCGATGCATTGCTTCCAAATATGGAAGCTACCGAATAATAAACAGATTTACCCTCCGCCAGAAGATGAAAGAGATTGTGCGCTACATGCCCCGCGACATCCAAGGGAATGAGTGCGTAACCAAAACGTGCGAAGTTCTTAATCCAATTCTCAGAGTTGCTAAATGCGGATATCTTGGCTGCGATTGTGAGAAGAAAAACTGGAAGTGATACTCCAAGTGCGAAAACTAGAGTAAAAATCACTGCCGTATTGGAAATCCCCGTATATTTTTCAACCGAGACTAGAATTTGTTCCCAAATTTTAAGCATCGTTATATTTTGAATAAGTACAATTCCCATTATCGCCATTGCCAAAAAGGATTCTTCAATTTTAGGGTTTCGAATATACCAAAGCTCCTTTGTAGGAGGGCGAAGCGTTAAAGTAATTGCGTCATTTGGGCAGTTTTTAATGCAGTTTGCGCACAGCGAGCAGTTTGCATTTGAATCCATCGTTCGAGGAAACATAAAGAGCGGACAGGCTGGTGCTTTTTCTGTTCCGTTAAAACAAGCGGCCTTAGAAGCGCAAGTTTGGCAGATGTCGGTATTAGCCCGGAGTGCAATCATTCCTGTTCGAGCGTAATTTCCTGAAAGGCCGCCAAGAAAGCACAAGTAGCGACAGAAAGTTCGTCTTTGAAAGAAAGCTCCGGAGACAATTACTGCAAACGTGATGAGAAGTAGGAGAATTCCAGAGCCCCACGGTGAAGCGACTATGCCGAAAACATGATCGGCCCATGTTATTGCGATGAACATGGCATCGATAAGCCAAATCCCATAGTTTTTTAGAAAGGCAGGTACTGGTCGATTCACTCCAACTAATTTTTGTATGAAATCAGATAGTGTTGCAAAAGGGCAGATTGCGCACCAAAACCTACCTAGAAAAACAAAGACGATTGGAATGAGAGGCCACCACAACACCCACATGAGGGCAGTTCCGGGATTATCGTGAGCACTACTTGGGCCAGCAAGGAGTTCATATCCGATTAGACCAAATACTGCGGCAACAGGAATTTGAAGAATCTTTGGGAAATATCTACTTTTCATTAGCCTATTTATTGGCGCAATTTTCAGTAAATCAAAGCCTTTGGGTTCGCTGGATTGATCCTCAATTTCCGCTAGAATTGCCGTTGATTTCAAGCTTTTTTACCGGTGTTCGAGCGTTGCGTTGATTTTCTTCTTTTTTCATTTAAATCTTTCCGTCTAAGAATGAAGGCACCTGACACAACAAATGAAGATGCAGCTCCGAAGACACCCAAAGTCGCTCGTAATGGATGATTTACACGGGAATCCTTGATGTTTGCCGTTGAATGATCCATCCCTGGCATATTTGGATCCATCTCATTTGTACTTGGTGCGTTAGAACCTGACTCTTTATTGGTTGAAGTTGAGTTAATTGGAAGTGACCAGTTTTTCCCACCGTCAACACTCTTAAAAATATGCGCATAAGGCATGGCGTCCAAGGCCGCCGCATAAAGGGTTTTCCCATCATCGGTGTAAGTAAAGGCGCCGGTGTTAGTCGGAATTGAAATTTCACTCCATGTTGCTCCGCCATTTTTTGTACTTTGAGCACCAGACATTCCAAGGACGGTAATTTCATTAGTGTTCGTTGGATTCCAAGCAATTGACATCGAACCCATTGGCCCACCCATCGTGCGCCACGTCTTACCCCCGTCACTTGTACCCATCAGCCCCAGCTGCATATCTGGTGCTAAAACCTTTAATGGATTAGCAGGATCCACCAAGAGGGTGCCCATGAATCCTTGTCCGATTTGCGGGTTAAGTGCCGACCATGTTTCTCCTCCATCGACTGAAGAGATTAAGCCAAAAACCGGAGAGGCTACATAAACATATTGACCTGAAGTTCCCACTGCGTGAATATCGGTGATGCCACGGTAAAAATTAACCTTACTAAATGTTTTTTCATTAACGGGTGAGATAAACATTCCAGTATGGCCGCCAGCGAAAATCTTAGAACCATTTGTCGCCCAAGACATAATGTCGGCATTATCGAGAGCTTTAATTGAACTCCAATGAGCCCCAAAATCGCGAGTCACGGCAGTGCCTTCGTGACCTGAGATTTCAATTTCTCCGGCTTTGTAGGTCAGGGTATGAATATCCCCACCAACAAAGGTTTTAGTAGAAGTGGCTCCACCGACTGATCCTCCAGAACTATGAGGCCGGTTCAGCTGTATGCCGAATCCGATGATTGCAATCACGGCTATTACTGATAAGGAAGTAACGGTTTTTCGCTGCATGGTTCTCCTTTAAATCCCCAAGAAAGGAATTTCTAAAGGCATTCTGACAAAACAGCAAAAAGTAATGATGTGATTTTCATGAAGATTTCGATAAGTTAAGCCCATATATGTGTGATTCAGGCAATACCTTTACTTGAATCTCGA
>JANLPM010000153.1:0-2541 GCA_031367265.1 Actinomycetes bacterium | reverse complement strand
GTCAAGTATTCCATGTAACCGTTGGGTGTCAAGTTCCACCCAAAGATCGACTACTCCTACCTATACTCGCTCCATGAGTTTTAGCGCCGAGCAATTTTTAATGTTCGGCATCGCGGCCTTCGCCTTCACCGGCCTTATCACTTGGCCCGTCAGAGCCATTGCTATCCGTATCGGCGCGATGGATATGCCAAACCTTGAGCGCAAGACCCAGAAAGAGCCCGTCCCATATTTAGGTGGCATCTCAATCGCTATCGCCGTCACCATCATCACCTACGCCGGTGTCGTAGCATCTGATTTCACCACCACAAACTTCCCACTGGCTAGCTATGTGTTAGTCCCAGCGCTGATTATGGGCGCGATGGGGTTAGTCGATGATCTCAGTGGCTTACCAGCAATGCCGCGCTTAGTTTTCCAAACCCTCATCGCAATCGCAGTGGCAATCCTGCTAGTTAAGACCAACACTGTCGGTGCTGCCTTTGGGGATTCATTTCTCAATCAAGGACTTACCGTTTTATGGATCGTCGGAATCTGTAACTCTATTAACTTCTTCGATAACTTAGATGGCGGAGCCGCCGGCACGGTCGCAGTTGTCACATTAGGTATTTTCTATATTGCTTACAATCAAGGCCAAGAATCGATCAGTGCGCTCGCAATCGTCACCGCCGGTGCCACCCTTGGCTTTCTTATCTGGAACAAACAGCCGGCCAAGATTTATATGGGCGATGCCGGTGCACTTTTCCTAGGCGTAGTTATCTCAGTTTTAACTATCCGGGTTAATCCAGGCATACAACCAAGTTGGAAATCTCTTGCATTGATGCCAATTTTATTGGCGGTACCCATCTTAGATACGACCGTGGCCGTTATATCCCGCCTCTATCGTGGCCTATCGCCATTGACCGGTGGAAAAGATCATTTATCGCACCGCTTAGTGCGCAAAGGTGCAACCCATAAAACTGCGGCAATTTTATTATGGGCCGGCTCTGGTCTATTTGCGCTACTGGCCATTGGAATTTATAGTTTCCCAAAAAATTTAGGGACCCTATTGATTTACCTATCGGCGCTCATTTGGGCGCGTGCTTTGGTTTATTTCCTTAGAATCCCATCCGAGGATTAATTGATGCAACAATTACAAACTATCTCGGATTAGATACAGCACAAGCGCTGAGTGATAACGTTGAAGTGCAGTGGCTATCTCCAACTCAAATTTTTTATATTTAGGATTAGCAATTTGTCGCTTGAATGTGATATCTTGTTATCAAAGTTCCCACCCACCAATAAGAGCCTCAGCGCTCTTCCCGTAAGGGATAGGTGGGTCGGTCATTTTAATAATACTTTTGGTTTCCAATGCGTAGTACAAAATGTTTCTTTCATGAGTACTGAATTAATGAATGTCGATTATTCCGTTTGTTTTGGGTGACCGAAATGCACTTGATCGATAATCACTAAACCACCGCGTTTTTTCTGTTTGACACCAAAAACTTCTGCTTTTACAAAGTACCAAACACGCGAATCAGAATTGACATCAATTTGCCACCGCACATAAGTCTCGCCATCGTAACTTCCTTCAGATAACTTTCCTCGTAATCGACCTTGACGGTTTCCATCATCGTACTCAGGCTTTTCGGACAAAATATCGAAAACTTCCTGGCAACGACTTGGCCAACCATTACACAATTCGTTCCAAGATTCTTCAACTTTTATAGAGCGAGCAATAACTTCCCACTGTCCCGGCTTTATGGGACGTTTAACCTGATCCAATTTAATTACTTAGGACGGCTTAGAGGAATAACTTGATCTTCGCCGCGAGGCGCATTCAATATCGCGAGCAATTGAGGATTATTGGAAATCTCGGCACTTCGCTTCCACTGAACAAGGAGTTTTTCCAATGGCTCATATTGAGAAACAGCATGACAAGACTGAGCGGTCTGAATGAAATCTTCAAAGAATAATTCGCGATCCTTTGGATCTAGCCATGAGGTCCAAGGTAATGCTTCCACTAGTGCCTCTAATAGCTTCGGTCTAAGAATTCCAATGCGAGAAAGCGAAGCTAATGTCAGAACTGACATATTCAAACTTTCACGGATGGATTTTTCTCGTGATGTTTTTACCATCATGACATCAGAGCCATCCCTGCGCACCAAGTGCACATCCATAACTTCTATCTGATCTAAGACATCACCACTCTTGCGGAGAAAGTGGGAAAAGGGGTGGCTAAGTGTGCTCATGACCAAATAGTGATGTATGTAGTGACGTATGTCAAATCTTACTATTTTTAGGTTCATTCTCTTCCTTTTTCTATATTTCTGAGAGTCTCGCACCATCCACCGACAAATTCATTGCATTGACCATTCAGATAACCGAACTGTGGACAAGCAACAGATGCCTCCCCTTTTGGTCGACTCGGTTCGCTTCATAACTACTCAGAAGGAGGACGTATTTTTCTTTTGAACTGCAAATGTCCAGAATGGTTCGGCATCTGAAAACTTCAACGTGGTTAAATCAAAATCTGCCGCTCCTAGCATCTGCCTGATTTCAGCCTGG
>JANLPM010000143.1:0-3972 GCA_031367265.1 Actinomycetes bacterium | reverse complement strand
GACCGACATTGCGCTGGCTTCAACATTCTTTTCATTTTGCAAAGAAATGAGTGCGCTCATTATTTCGGTATCTGTCGTGGCTCCTTGATCACGGCCAACGCTTGGCTCCAATTTTTGAACGAGTTCGGCGAGTTCACCTGTATTTGTTAAATTACCGTTATGCGCTAAAGCCAGTGTCCCATACTTAGTTGGACGCAATGTTGGTTGCGCATTTACCCAAGTACTAGAACCCGTTGTGCTGTATCGACAATGTCCAATTGCTAGATCACCTGGAAGTGTTGCAAGATCGCTTTCGGTAAAGACTTGCGAAACCAGACCCATATCTTTATAAACAAGTATTCGCTGGCCATCACTAGTTGCAATTCCAGCAGACTCTTGACCTCGATGCTGCAAGGCATATAAACCATAAAAAGCTAACTTTGCCACTTCTTCTCCGGGTGCCCAAACACCAAAAACTCCACAAGCATCTTGAGGGCCCTTATCGGCATCCAAAATATGGTGGTTTAACAAACCATCTGGGCGACGACTCATGCATGAATCCTAAGTGGTAAATACTCCGATAAATCAGCACGAACTCCAGAGGCTTTTATCGCGCCGCTTTCCATTGCTTGGACCCAAGAGATTTCACCGTTGGCCAGCGCTAACCAGGTCGTTGCATCCATTTCGATGACATTTGCCGGCGTTCCCCGAGTATGTGTCGGTCCATCTCCACACTGCACCGCTGCATAAGGAGGTACGCGAACTTCGATTGCACGCCCTGGTGCCTTACTTGTTAAGAGCGCCAATGTGCCCTTAACAGCTTCAAGAATTTTCGGATCGCGCATCGGCATCAACCAAATAACTTGAGGAACGTTGAAGTGTGTGCGATACGAAGCTCGTCAAGTTCAATAACGCAATCATTTATTGTAAGTGAATCTCCTCCGGTAGTGCCGAGTTTTGTAAGTGTGATCGAGTATGCATCGGCGAGAGTTTTTACTGCTTCGCCTTTCGAACTATCGATTGCGATAATTACACGACCCGGTGACTCACTCAACAGGTCACTGCCCACATTTTCTAAAATAATGCTTGCACCTATAGAGTGGCGCAAAACCATCTCAGTTAAGCCAGCAGACAATCCACCTTGACTTAAATCGTGGGCTGCCGCAAAAATCTTCGCCTCATGTCCAGCTAAAAGGAGCTCAATTAGCCGCATTTCACGGGCTAAATCGGCCGATGGAGTTTGGCCCATTCGCTGGTTATGCAAAAATGCCCATTCGCTTCCAGCTAAATCCTCGTACGTATCTCCTAATAGGTAGAGATCTAAACCTGAAGAACTAAAACTCATTGGGGTGCGTGTTCGAACATCTTGAATAACGCCAAGCACTCCAATAACTGGAGTCGGCAAAATAGCAGTCGCACCGGTTTGATTGTAGAAAGAGACATTGCCGCCCGTAACAGGTAAGCCCATCTCTAAGCAGCCGTCGGCTAAGCCACGTACTGATTCAGCAAACTGCCACATAACCCCTGGGTCTTCAGGTGAGCCAAAGTTAAGACAGTTAGTAACTGCCAAAGGACGTGCTCCCGCCGTTGCGATATTTCGTGCAGCTTCTGCAAGTGCAAGCTTGGCACCTTGATAAGGATTTAAATACGACCAGTTAGCATTTGCATCCGTAGAAATCGCAACACCTAAATGGGTTTTCTCATCAATGCGCACCATTCCTGAATCATCGGGTTGGGATTGGATGGTATTTCCTTGCACGTATTTATCGTATTGAGATGTCACCCACGATTTATCGGCCAAGTTAGGAGCACTTGCAAGTTTCAAAACTGCCGCCTTAATTTCGGCAGCGGTTTTGGGAATCGGAACATGTACTTTCTGCGAATTTACTTCGTTAATGTATGCCGGTTGTGCCATGGGGCGGTTATAGATCGGCCCTTCATGCGCCACCGTTCGAGGTGGAACATTGACTATAACTTCACCGTTCCAAGTAATCTCTAAACGATTTCCATCGGTTACTTCGCCAATTGCGGTTACGGTTACATCCCACTTTTTACAGATCTCTAAAAAGCGTGCAAGTTTGGCGGGCTCCACGATCGCGCACATACGCTCTTGGGATTCCGACATCAGAATCTCTTCGGGTGAGAGTGAAGGATCTCGCAATGGGACCCTATCTAGCGCAACTTTCATACCTCCAGAACCACCAGATGCTAATTCACTTGTGGCACATGAAAGTCCAGCCCCACCAAGGTCTTGAATACCAACGACTAAATCTTCGGCAAAGATTTCAAGTGAGCATTCAATTAAAATCTTTTCAACGAATGGATCTCCCACTTGAACACTTGGTCGCTTAGTAGATCCACCAACCCCGAAAGTTTCAGAGGCTAATACTGAAACTCCACCAATGCCATCGCCTCCAGTTTTTGCACCGAATAGCACCACTAAGTTGCCAGGACCTGCCGCCTTCGCCAACTTAATATCGCTGTGCTTCATAACACCAACGCAAAGTGCATTAACCAATGGGTTACCCGCATACGTTTGGTCAAAGACGACTTCCCCGCCGATATTTGGTAGGCCTAAACAGTTTCCATAGCCGCCAATGCCTGCAACGATGCCAGGAAGTACGCGACGCGTATCTGGTGCATCAGCTGGGCCAAAGCGAAGTGGATCCATTACGGCAATGGGCCTTGCACCCATTGTTAATATATCTCGGACGATTCCTCCAACACCTGTGGCCGCACCTTGATAAGGCTCTACAAATGAAGGGTGGTTATGCGATTCAATTTTAAATGTAACTGCATAGCCTTGACCTACATCGACTACGCCAGCATTTTCTCCAATACCAACAAGCAAGGCATCGGACTTCGGTGCTTTATCACCAAACTGCTTTAAATGAACTTTCGAGGATTTATATGAACAATGCTCGGACCACATGACCGAATACATTGCTAACTCAGATGAAGTCGGGCGCCGACCCAAGATCTCTTTGATCCGCGCATACTCATCGGGTTGCAAACCTAGCTCGGCAAATGGTTGTTTGTTCTCTGGCGTTGCCTGCGCATTTTCCACGGTGTCTAAGAACATTACTTCACCATTGCATTCAAGATCGATGTGAAGAAGCCCATTCCTTGAGCGGAGGGCCCGGTTAATGGGTCAATAGCGTGCTCGGGATGGGGCATGAGTCCCACCACGTTTCCACGAGCATTTGTGATTCCAGCAATTGAATTGCGAGATCCATTGGGGTTTTTGCCTAAATAACGCGCGACTATTCGTCCTTCATCCTCTAGTTGAGCAAGGGTTCGATCATCACATTGGAAAGAGCCTTCACCATTTTTAAGTGGAATAGTTATTTTTTCTCCTGCGGTAAATGCTGACGTCCAAACCGTAGCATTATTAATTATTTCAATCTCTTGGTCACGACAAAGAAAATGTAGATCAGAGTTTCGTGTTAGCGCCCCCGGAAGTAAATGCGCTTCACACAAAACTTGAAAACCGTTACAGATTCCAAGAACAGGCATGCCATTTTCTGCCGCTTCAATAACAAGTTTCATTACAGGGGCAAAACGAGAAATTGCTCCACATCGCAGATAATCGCCATATGAAAAACCGCCCGGCAAAATAACTGCATCAACGCCTTTTAAATCCGCATCGGCGTGCCATAAAGCGACTGCCTCTGCGCCACCACGATTGTCTGCACGAGCAGCATCGCGATCATCCAAAGTTCCGGGGAAAGTTATGACTCCAACGCGCATTACTTTTCAACTCTGACTACATATGTTTCAATCACAGGATTAGATAATAAAACTTCGGCCGCTTTTTCAACTTCGGCAAGTTGTGCACGCGTTGGCTCTCCATCGATTTCAATTTCAAAACGCTTGCCTTGGCGAACTGAGTTCGCAAAAGTAAAACCAAGACGTGGTAGGGCAGCTGCAACCGCATTTCCTTGTGGGTCTAGAATCTCCCGCTTTAACATCACATCTACCACGATCGTCGCC
>JANLPM010000141.1:0-3137 GCA_031367265.1 Actinomycetes bacterium | reverse complement strand
GAATCATCCAGAGGCAACGATTGTACGAGCCGCACGTGAGGCAAATGCAGCGATGCCAGCGCATGCAGTGAGTTTACTCTCGAGCTCACTTGGCGGGCTCAATGGTAAAAGAATTGCAGTACTTGGAATTTCTTATCGCGGCGGTGTGAAGGAGAGCGCATTCTCTGGTGTTTTCCCTACAGTAGATTCTTTGACTGCGGCAGGTGCCAAGGTACGCGTGCATGATCCTATGTACTCAGATAAAGAGATTGAACAATTGGGGTTCACGGTGTATGTCATGGGTGATGACATTGACGGAGTAATTCTACAAGCCGACCATGCAGAGTATAAAACACTCACATCACTTTCTTTTCCGCAAGTCAAAGCAGTAATTGATGGTCGACGCTCATTGAATCCAAAGAATTTTCTCGACGTCAGCTTTAACGTTATTGGGGCCCCTGCCCGTTAACTATTGTGAACGGCAGGTGTTCGCGAATAACAGGTGAAACCTCAGCAATTCGATTGTAGATTCTTACTAAATTATCGGCCTGTCTTTCCCAACTGCGTTCCTGCAATACCTCTTCCGTATACGCACCCTGATAATGCGCTTTATTTGCTAGAACTTTCCGGACCGCTTGGGTGAAATCTTCAACATCTTCGGCAATAAATACCTCACCATTACCAAGACGTCTAACTTCTGCCGCCATTGTTCGTACATCACTCACAACGATCGGTAATTTCGCTTGCATATACTCCCCAAACTTGGTGATTAGAGAGATCTCATGATTTTGTCTGTGGTGAATAGGAATTAATCCAATGTCACCGCGCGCTAAGTAAGAAACTAACTCTGAATTAGGTACATAAGGAAGTACATGAAATCGCTTTGAAATTTGCGAGTATTCACTTTGAAGATCTAGCACGGTCTGATTCTTAGGGTTGGCAATTAAAGCTAGGTGCACTTCTGGTAGGTTTTTAAGCCCCGCTAACACAGTAGCTAAACCTCGTTGGGGTGCAACCGCGCCGGAATATATGAGTAAAGGTACTTGTTCAGAAATTCCACAATCCTGGCGAATATTTCGGCTAGAAGGTTGCTGACCTTCAAATAAGGGATCATTTGCGATTAACTCCGGCCGTTCTTGTAAATCTAAATGCGGAATAAGTATGTCTGACATACCTTCACTTACTGACAAGACCGAGGCTGCCAGTCGGCAATAACGCTTTTCAGCCCTTACATAGACGGCTTTTAAGGCGCTGGTTAAGTGCGATACGCCAGGTACATATTCGTGGGCATCATAAATTAATTTAACGCTTTGGCCCTTTGAGCCTAAAAATTCAACTAACGCTCCGGCAATTGGGAGAGCTGTGTAATCATGGGCATGAATAATGTCGGGTTTAAATTGCAGGGCAATTGGTTTGAGCGTCTCGCGTGCCCGCGCGAGGTTAGGAATAGCTGGTTCTCGCACCGGCAAATATTTTGCTTGGAACCTTCGCTTATAATATCGAAGTGCCCGAAAAAAAAAGGCAAGAGATTTCTGCTTAATAACAACTTTTAAGTGAACGCGCCGAATTTCGGCGTAACCAATATTCATAGAATCATCGTGATGATTTGGTCGAACGCCGCATACCAAAACATCCCAGCCTGCGTTTCCAAGTGACCAAGCACATTTGAGAACTCTAGAATCCTCTAAAACATTATTAAGAACAATATGCATTGTACGTGGCGCAGAATCCATGTACCGAATCTATACTGCCTTACGGGCTGAAGCCACCATGAACATTATCTTTCCGCTACCATGTGAAAATGGCGAGCGCGAAATTACCGGAAGATCCGAAATGGCCGCGCGCAAACTCCTTATTTTTAGCAGGTAATCTCAATTCAGATTTTGCTCTTATCGGCATACCTGCCCATCAGAGTTCAATTTCACCAACACAGGCGCAACTAACTCCTGCAGCAATTAGAGGTGCATTGGTGCGATATTCGACTTTTTCAACTTCAGCACATATAGATTTATCAGGAAATTCTTTCTCTGATTTAGGCGATGTGCCATCCCCCGATGGCCCTGAAGGCATTGCCAGAGTTAAGAGTGCGGTGGGCAACCTATTGCAGGCGCATAAGTTAGTTATAGCCCTCGGTGGCGATAATTCAATTACATTCTCGATGGCAGCTGGGTTATGGCCTGACTTAAGTAAAATTGGTCTCATAACCTTAGATGCACACCATGATCTGCGAGATGGGCAGTCAAATGGATCACCGGTTTGGCAGTTAATTCAAGCAGGCCTACCCGGGAAAAATATTGTGCAGATTGGGATCGCCGATTTTGCTAATAGCGCAGAGTATTCTAAACGTGCGCAAGAAAATGCAATCACGGTTATTTCACGGGCTGATCTTCGTACCCGTACAATCACAGAGGTCGTTAATCAGGCATTGGAAATTGCTGGAGCTGATGGACGCGAGATCTATGTTGACTTAGATCTCGATGTTTGTGATCGATCCGTCGTACCCGCATGTCCGGCGGCGATTCCAGGAGGAATTTCAGCCGACGAAATACGACAGAGTGCATTTTTATTCGCCGCTGATCATCGTGTTCGGGCGATGGATATTACTGAAATTAACGCCGCCTTAGATTCTCCCGATGAGCGCACGGTGCGATTAGCGGCCTTGCTTGTTTTAGAAGCTGGCGCGGGTTTTGCCTCTAGACAAGAGTGAGCACAACTTCTTTAGCCGCGCTCACTACTGCACCTGAGTTAATAAGAGCTGTTGCCGCTTCTAACTCTGGAGATAAGAAGCGATCTGGACCAACTCCTTGTACAGTTTTTCGTAGCTCATTAATTACTCGTGCTGTGGCTGGAGAAGGTGCTAAGCCCTCGCGAAATTCAATCGCGCGGGCGGAAGTTACTAATTCAATCGCTAAAATATGAGCTAAATTTTCAATAACTCTTCGGAGTTTGCGCGCGGCCGCCCACCCCATCGATACATGATCTTCTTGCATCGCTGAGCTTGGTATTGAGTCCACACTTGCCGGAGTTGCCAGGCGTTTATTTTCGCTCACCAGCCCAGCTTGGGTATATTGCGCGATCATTAAACCTGAATCAACGCCTGGATCATGCGCTAGAAACGGTGGCAGGCCAGCCGATCTGTGCTGATCTAAAGCACGATC
>JANLPM010000135.1:0-19455 GCA_031367265.1 Actinomycetes bacterium | reverse complement strand
AGTGCGTCGATACATTGGCAAACTTTCAGGGCCACTCATGGACCGAATAGATCTGCGAGTTCAGGTCGACCCAGTCGGACGTATCGACATGGCGCGAATTGAGCTGGGTGAATCCAGCGCAGTTATTCGCGCGCGGGTTATCGCCGCCCGTGGCATTGCCGAGAAACGTTTTGCCGGACTTGGTTACAACCTTAATTCACAGATTCCAGCGCGCTCATTGCGCACACTCTTTCGCCCAGAACGCGCAGCCATGAGTTTTCTGCATGATGAACTCGAGCGCGAACACATTACTGCCCGGGGTTTGCACAAGATTGTGCGAACCTCGTGGACGCTGGCCGATTTACATGGCCATGACCTGCCGACCATGGCCGACGTTACTCAGGCACATTCATTACGAGGTGGTGTAGAAATATGAACGAGCGAGAAGCCCGGGCAGTTCTCTTTAGTGCAATAGAGGGTGGACATCCCTTCTGGTCACCAGAGATTTTTACACATGGTGCGGTTAAAGTAATTACAAAACTACAAGATGGTGGCTATGACGTAATTAAGTTTGAAAAACTTATTCATTCAATTCCCACAATATCTTCTGATCAGGTCCTTTCGGCGATTGAGAGTACTCACTCGCAATTCATTGTGCCAGGCGATGCGATGTGGCCATCGGCCGTGGAAGATTTAGCCAATCCACCTATCGCACTCATTGCAAAAGGAAATTGTGAAGCGCTATTAATGCCTTCATTAGCCATTGTTGGTACTAGAAATCCAACTAACTATGGCGCACGAATTGCTGGAGATTTTGCCGCCGGATTTGTCGATCGTGAGTGGGGGATTATTAGTGGTGGTGCATATGGCATTGATTCTTTTGCTCACAAAGGCGCGTTAATAGCTGAGGGAGTTACCGTCGCAGTCATTGCATCCGGAATCGATGTTAACTATCCCGCCGGAAACGCGCGCTTATTTGCTGAAATCTGCGAAGGCGGAGCAATTGTTAGTGAAGTTATGCCCGGGCACCCGGCACTACCTGCACGTTTTTTAACGCGTAACCGATTGATTGCCGCGATTTCGCAGGCGACCTTAGTTGTTGAAGCTGCATTTCGAAGTGGCTCATTGCGCACCGCACGAGATGCAGCGGAGTTATTGCGACCAGTGATGGCAATTCCAGGTCCAATTAATTCACCAACGAGTGAGGGTTGTCATAGGCTAATTGGTGAGCGCGCAGCTGAGATTGTTACATCAGTGGCAGATGCGGTGGAGTTTGTTGCCGCCAATAGATGAGAGAATTCATCCATGAGTGAACTTCGTTCGGGTTTCGTCGCCATTGTTGGCCGCCCTAACGTTGGGAAATCGACGCTCATTAATGCCTTAGTAGGTAGCAAGATTGCAATTACTTCGCACCATCCCAACACCACTCGAAGTGCAATCCGTGGCATTGTCCATGGCGCCGATTTTCAAGCTGTCCTAGTTGATACTCCAGGTCTGCACAAACCTAAAACTTTATTGGGCCAACGCCTAAACGCTGTAGTCGATCAAAGTTTAGATTCAGTCGATATCGTCATCATGTGTATTCCAGCAAATGAAACATCCGGGGCAGGTGATGTATTTATTGGCGCTGAAATAGCAAAGCACCCGCGAGCTAAAAAGTTTGCAGTTATAACCAAGACCGATTTGATATCTAAAGATAAATTAGCGTTGCGACTTACCGGCATTATGTCCCTAGCAAAGGGATTTATATGGGATGAGATAGTCCCGGTTTCAGCGGCGATACATACCCAGATTGATTTACTGAATGAACTCATCGGCGAAAATTTACCCACGGGACCTGCCTATTACCCAGCTGGAACGTCGAGTGACCAAGATATTGAGCAGTTAATCTGCGAATTTATCCGTGAAGCCGCACTTCAAGATGTACGCGAAGAGCTGCCCCACTCAATCATGGTGACCATGGATGAGTTCGGTGAGCGCGAAGAGAAGGGCTCACGTCCTTTTTACGATGTCCATGCAACTATTCATGTTGAGCGCGATTCGCAACGCGCGATTCTTTTGGGCCATCAAGGGAGTCGACTCAAAGAGATTGGAATCCGCGCACGTGCAGATATTGAACGCACTTTAGCGGCCAAGATTTTTCTTGGTCTCCATATTAAAGTATCGAAGGAATGGCAGAGCGATACCAAACTTCTTGAACGCTTAGGCTTCGGCGATAACCACTAGAGTTGATTTGCGGCTAGCTAAATAAGAGCCAAGCAAGACCAATGGAAGTCCAACGATAATTCCGAGAGTGATTGGTTCGTTGAGAATTAGAATTCCTAATAGAACCGCGAAGGCGGTATTGACGTAAGTAGTTAATGATCCGCGTGCAACGCCGATTTCAACAATGACGATAAAGAAGAGCATGAACGCGATGGCCGTTGAAAACACACCTAAGGCAATAAGTGCGCCAATTGCGTTAATAGATACTGGGTTACTTGGCCACACTGCAATTGCAATTGGCAAGTAAAAGGCACTTGTAATCGCCATTGCCAGGCCGTTTATTGCAATTCCATTCACACCTGGCAAATTAGATGTCACCATCAAGACGGCATAGGCGTAGAGAATCGAAGCAAGAATTACCATGGCAATAGCTTTTGGGTTACTGCTTCCCGTTATAGATTCGATGCCCACAAGTGCGATAATTCCAATGAAGCCAACCACTAAACCAAAGATTCGCTTAGGTTGCCATACTGAATGATCTCCACGTAATGAAGTAAAGATAGTTGCGAAGATGGGGACGGTGGCTACAAGTAATCCGGCAAGCCCAGAGGAGATCTCTTTTTCAGCGCTCGTGATTAGTATCCATGGCCCAACCATTTCAAGAAAGGCATAAGGCAAAACATATTTAATGCCTCGAAGGGCGTCGATGAAAGTTTTTTTATAAATCGCAATTGGAATGAGAATGGCAGCGCCGATGAACGTACGCCCAGCCACGATAAGTGCTGGCGGTATATCGGCAACTGCCACCTTCATCAAGAGGTAAGGAATTCCCCACAACAAACCGACGAAACCAAATTGAATCCAAGATTTACGCGTCATTTATGCAATCACACTGCGATACAAATCAACGGTGGCGTGCGCCACGGCATCCCATCCAAAGGTTTTAATTACCCGGGCTCGGCCTGCGGTTCCATATTTCTTGAGTAGATCAGGTTGGGACATTAAACGTGAAATAGCTTCAGAAAGCGCTACTTCAAAGGAGGCACTCTCACCGGTGTAATCAACTAGTTCGCCAGTTTCATTCTCGGCTACAACCTCAGGAATTCCACCGACTCGAGATCCAAGCACTGCGGTTTCACAGCCCATAGCCTCCAAATTAACGATTCCTAATGGTTCATATACTGAGGGACAGATAAATAAATCAGCGCCAGTCAACATCGCAGTTAATTGGTCGTTCGGCAACATATTTTTAATCCACCAGATATTTGCACGTGTGCTTTGCAGTTCGGCGATTAACTGAGCTACTTCCGCACCGATTCCCTCCTCATCAGGACTACCTGCAGCTAGAACTAAGCCATATTCGTCAGGTACCTCTTTCCACGCTCGAAGCAGATGTGCTAAACCTTTCTGCCGGGTAATTCGGCCAACGAAAATCGCATACCGCCCGGTAACACCGTGCGACGTTGCAACTGAGCTGTCGTAATTTGGGGAAAACTTTGAGGTATCTACGCCATTTCGAATTGTCACCACCTTTTCAGAATTAATTGATGGATATGCAGCTAGGACATCGGCACGCATTGAATCACTCACGGCGATAATTGCCGCCGCCGCTTCGTACGCTGTTTTTTCAGCCCATGATGAGATTGCATATCCGCCGCCTAACGCTTCGGCTTTCCATGGTCGAAGTGGTTCGAGCGAGTGAGCACTTACAATGTGTGGAGTTTTATATTGCAGTGAAGCAATGTGACCGGCCATGTTGGCATACCACGTATGTGAATGAACGACATCGACTCCACTTAAGTGTGATGCAATTTCAAGATCGGTTACAAGTGCCTGAATGGCGGGATTAGTTTGGCGAAATTGTGATGGCACGGTATATCCAAAGGCATCCTCGCGTGGACCACCAAAGCAGTGGACATCGACCGAGATGTCATTAATATTTCGAAGTGCTTGTGTTAACTCAACCACATGAACACCTGCGCCACCGTAGATGTCAGGGGGCCACTCTTTCGTAACAATTCCAATTTTTAAATTTTGCATTTCATTTCCCCTACCCCGGTCAAGAAGGACAGGCTATCGTTAGGCCATGGCAAAACTTAAACTCCCGCTTGGACTAGTTCTAGCTGGCGGGGAAGGTAAGCGATTAATGCCACTAACTGCCGATAGAGCTAAACCCGCAGTCCCATTCGGTGGCTCGTATCGCCTCATTGATTTCGTACTTTCAAATTTAGTGAATGCAAATATGCTCAAGATTGCCGTTCTCACGCAATATAAGTCGCATTCACTCGATAGGCACATCACGACCACGTGGCGCATGTCGGCATTACTCGGTAATTACATCACTCCAGTCCCGGCTCAGCAGCGACTTGGACCGCATTGGTATACAGGCAGCGCCGATGCAATTCTGCAAAACTTCAATCTCATTCACGATGAAGATCCAGAACATGTTTTGGTTTTCGGCGCCGATCACGTTTACCGTATGGATCCCGGCCAAATGTTTCGGCAGCATGTCGAATCTGGCGCAGGAATAACAATTGCAGCGATTCGAATGCAGCGATCAGAGGCCCATGAATTTGGTGTCATAGAACTTGCTGAAGATGGAATCACAATTAAGGCTTTTCACGAGAAACCCTCAGATCCGCCGGCTATGCCAGGTCATCCTGATCTTTGTTTAGTTTCTATGGGTAACTACATCTTTAAGCGCGATGTTATGGAAGAAGCGCTCATTATTGACGCACAAGATATCGAATCCCGCCATGATTTAGGTGCAAATATTATTCCATTTTTAACCAAGAATGGCGTCGCCAAAGTCTACGATTTTGCGCACAATTCAGTGCCTGGTGAAACCGAACGTGACAAGGGTTATTGGCGAGACGTAGGTTCAATCGATGCTTATTACGATGCACACATGGATTTAGTATCGGTTCATCCAATATTTAATCTTTATAATCGAGAGTGGCCATTGCTTACAAATCCACCGTCGTTGCCCCCAGCAAAATTTAGTGAAGGTGGCGCCGCGCATGATTCAATCGTGGGTGCTGGAACTATAGTCTCGGGCGGAATCTTGCATAACTCTGTGGTTTCCTATGATGTGGCAGTCGGGCGGGGTTGCCTTATTGAGGGATCAGTTTTGATGCCGTCAGTGCATATTGGTGACCGGGCAATTGTAAGAAAAGCGATTCTTGATAAAAATGTAGTTGTAGAGCCGGGAGCTCAAATTGGAGTTGATATAGAACGGGATAGGCAACGTTTTACTATTAGCCCCGGTGGAATTATCGTGGTTGGAAAAGGGGTACGAGTAACTCAATAAACCGCTATTTCCAATCTGCGGTTTTATCGCGCAGAGTTCGATATCGATCCATGACAAGTGGCGTTGCCGGTGAAGAGTGGTGTGCGACATTTCCAAGATTCCATACTGGCATATCGCCTAATAACGCCCAAGCTGCTTGTTTAGCTGCACCATCGGCTACATACTCACCGGCCGGCGGAACCACAACTTCGCGCCCCATCAAAGCACTAGCTATAACTGGTATCGCTGGATTTTTCGCGGCCCCACCAATAATTAAAATTCGATTAACACTAACACCCAAGGCAATTAATGCATCGACTGCATCGGTTAAGCCACACAGCATTCCTTCAATCATGGCACGCGCGATGTCAGCGGGATTTGAATTATTCAGATTCATTCCTGCAAAAACTCCACTTGCATCGGGGCGATTAGGTGTTCGTTCACCCTCAAAATATGGCAGAAGAGTTAAACCATGCGCTCCGGCGCTCGAACTCAATGCAAGTTCGCCAACTTCATTATGGGTTTTACTTAATATCCGCGCCGCAGCATCTAAAATCCGCGCCGCATTGAGTGTGCAAACGAGCGGCAGGTAGCGTCCAGTTGCATCGGCAAATCCTGCAACTGCTCCGCTTGCATCGTGGGTGGGTGTATCCGAGACCGCGAAGGCGGTTCCACTTGTGCCCAGAGATATAACAACATCTCCGGGTTGTGCCTGTAGTCCAAGAGCTGCTCCAGCGTTATCACCTGCGCCAGCGGCAATTGGAATACCTGTAGTAGTTGTGCCACCGAATTCATTGGGGAGAATAATTCTTGGTAAAAAAACTTCAGAGTCGTGCCGAAGTGCAAGGCGCAGAATATCTTCGCGATAGTGGGAAGTTATCGGATCAAAATATCCAGTTCCTGATGCATCACTTCTATCAGTAAATAATTTATTCAAATCTTTTCCACCTTGTAATTGCCACGATAGCCAATCATGGGGAAGTGCGATGGCGGCGACCCTTGAAGCATTCTGTGGTTCGTGATCTGCCATCCAACGCAGTTTTGTAGCGGTGAAAGATGCAACTAAAACGGAGCCAACTTTTCGAGCAATCTCACTATCACCGCCTGCTTCGCGGTTTAAATCTTGGGCGGCATTGGCCGAACGTGTGTCGTTCCACAAAATTGCGGGCCGAATAACTTCTCCTTGCTCATCGAGGGCGATCATTCCATGTTGCTGTCCAGCGATAGAGATTGCAGCCACTCCATCTAATCCGCCAGCATTCGCAATTGCAGAATCGAGGGCGGTTTTCCAGTGATTGGGTTCGATTTGCGTTCCATCGGGATGTGGTGCTCGGCCTTGGCGCACTAATTCGCCAGTAACTGCATCACGTAGAACAATTTTTACCGACTGAGTCGATGAGTCCACGCCCGCGATAATGTGTTGTTTGACCATGTCAGAAGGCTAGACTGTCCTAGTCAGCGTTGACCACTTGTTGGGCGGATTTGATTGTTCTAGCCCTTCGTCATCGAATCTTTGGTAGTGGAGTTTATTATGCGTATTGGTGTACTAACTGGTGGCGGAGATTGCCCAGGTCTTAATGCGGTAATCCGCGCAGTTGTTCGCAAAGGCGTTAAAGAGTATGGCCATGAATTTGTTGGCTTTCGTGACGGCTGGAAAGGTCCACTCGAGGGCTTAACTATGCCTTTGACCCTTGAAACGACACGTGGCATTTTGCCTCGTGGCGGCACAATTCTTGGCTCATCTCGTACGAACCCTTTTAAAATCGAAGGCGGAGTCGAAAAGATTAAAGAGAATTTAGCTAAAGCTGGAATCGATGCCTTAATTGCAATTGGCGGCGAAGATACTCTCGGCGTTGCAACCAAACTCGACTCACTAGGCGTAAAAGTTGTAGGCGTTCCAAAAACTATTGATAATGATTTAAATAACACTGACTATACATTTGGTTTTGATACCGCAGTTAATATCGCGGTCGAGGCAATTGATAGATTGCACACCACGGCAGAGTCGCATCACCGTGCCTTAATCGTTGAGGTTATGGGCCGACATGCTGGCTGGATTGCACTGCATGCAGGTCTTGCAGGAGGTGCGGCCTGTATTTTAATTCCCGAACAAAAATTCTCAGTCGACAAAGTCTGTGAATGGGTTGAATCTCGATTTAAATCGCATTACGCACCGATTATTGTTATTGCAGAAGGTGCTATCCCGCAAGATGGCGATATGGCGGTTAAAGATCAGAGTTTAGATTCATTCGGTCACGTTAAATTAGCTGGAATCGGTGATTGGCTGGCTGAACAGATTGAAGCAAAGACTGGCAAAGAGGCCCGGACATCTGTTCTTGGACATATTCAACGTGGAGGTTCGCCCACGGCCTTTGATCGCGTTCTCGCTACGCGTTTTGGTTTACACGCCATTACCGCAGTTCATGAAGGTGACTGGGGAAAAATGGTGGCGCTGCATGGAACCGATATTGTACGAGTCCCGCTGGATTCGGCTACCGAAAAACTCAAGTTAGTTCCGGTAGAGCGCTATAAGGAGGCCGAGATTTTCTTCGGTTAATCGCACCTCGCGCTAACCTGGTAACTCTCTACTCTTACTCCCATGAACTCATTCATTGATTCCCTTTTCACTCCTGGCCTCATTGCCGCTCAGCAACCGACCTGGCCGGGTGGTCCGGAAGGGGCTGCGATTAAGGCGGCAGTTGCGGAGTTGAAAACATTTCCGCCATTAGTTTTTGCGGGAGAGTGTGATGATTTAAAGGGGCGAATTGCTTTAGCTGCCGCAGGTAAAGCCTTTTGGTTGCAAGGCGGAGATTGCGCCGAAACGTTCGCTGCAGCAACTGCAGATTCAATTCGAAATCGGATCAAGACTATTTTGCAAATGGCGGCCGTTTTACAGTATCACTCAAGCCTTCCAGTAATAAAAGTCGGGCGGATGGCGGGTCAGTTTGCAAAGCCACGTTCTAATGACATGGAAACCCGTGGAGATATAACTCTTCCTGCCTATCGTGGCGATGCAGTTAATGACCTTGAGTTCACTGAGGCTGCCCGCACGCCTGATCCGCAGCGATTAGTCCGCGTGTATAACACATCGGCAGCGACGTTAAATTTAGTTCGGGCTTTTACGCAGGGTGGTTTTGCAGACCTGCGCCAAGTTCATGAGTGGAATAAGGGTTTTATTCGCGATTCATCGGTCGGTGTACGTTATGAACAGATGGCAAATGAAATCGGACGCGCGCTTGCTTTCATGAACTCAGCTGGCGTGAACCCAGAGTCCTTTAAATCAGTCGATTTTTTCTCAAGCCACGAAGCTCTCATTTTGGAGTATGAGAAGGCATTAACGCGCATCGATTCTCGAACCGAGAACCCGTATGACGTGTCTGGACATTTCATTTGGATTGGTGAGCGCACTCGCCAATTAGATGGTGCCCACATTGATTTTGCCGCTAAAGTCCACAATCCAATTGGCGTAAAGCTAGGTCCAAACACTACGGTTGAAGTTGCGCTGGCGCTGATTGAAAAATTAGACCCAGATCGCCAACCCGGTCGCCTCACCTTCATTACTCGCATGGGAGCCAACAAGATTCGAGAAACCTTGCCAGCTCTCGTTGACGGCGTCAATAAATCGGGGGCCAAAGTATTGTGGGTCTGTGATCCCATGCATGGCAATACCTATGAGGCACCGAGTGGCTATAAGACCCGCAGTTTTGATGAGGTGCTCGACGAGGTAAAAGGCTTCTTTCAAGTCCACAAAGCTCTCGGAACCCACCCAGGCGGTGTGCATATTGAGTTAACTGGCGATGATGTTACTGAGTGTGTCGGCGGGGGCGAAAAGATTTCCCACGAAGATTTATCAACGAGATATGAGAGCGCTTGCGACCCGCGGCTCAATCATGCGCAATCACTTGAACTCGCATTTTTAGTTGCGGAGATGCTTCGCGACCGCTAATTTACCTATGTGCCACTTCTTATAACTTCAATTAAAACCCCAATTGGCACACTTAACTTATTGGCCGATGACCAGATTCTCATAGGAACTAATCTTTCGAGCATCGCCGCCTTGAATGCGGGCAAAGATGTAAAGATTGTTAAGTCAATTCCGGTTATCTCTGATTTAATAAATGACTACTTCGATGGTGACCTGACGGCCATTAATGCAATTAAGGTACGGCAAAATGGGGCTACATTTTCACAAGCCGCCTGGAAGGCAATGCGAAAAGTAAAGGCTGGAAAGGTTATTTCTTATGCAGACTTGGCTGCCAATGCAGGATCACCTGCAGCCGTACGCGCAGCTGGTAGTGCATGTGCAAATAACGCCATCATGTTAGTTGTTCCTTGTCATCGAGTTGTAAAAACCGGGGGAGCGCTCGGAAACTATGCGTGCGGAGTTGAGAAGAAAGAGTGGCTACTAAGCCACGAGGGCTTTCTTTAAAATCTCAATCGCTTCATCACATTGGGCATCATCAAAATTCATATGAGTAACCAGACGCGAATATTTTGGACCTAGCGCGCTTACCAATAGCCCAGCATCACGGCATCGTTTAGCAAAATCGCCAGCAGTAAATGGCATGTTCGCAAGATCTAATCCGACTATATTTGTTTCAACTAAGCTCGCATTAATAAGGGATGAATCAATACTTTCAATTGCAACTGCTAAAGCTCGCGCGCGTCGATGATCCTCTCGCAATCGCTCAATATTATTATCAAGGGCAAAGTGCCCAGCCGCGGCTAGGACTCCAACTTGTCGCATTCCTGCACCGTAGCGTTTGCGCCACACTCGCGCTTTAGCCACTCTCTCCTTTGTCGAAAGCATGAGAGAGCCGATTGGGGCACCTAATCCCTTTGATAAGCAGACACTCATAGTGTCGAAATACTTTCCGTACTCTGCAAAGCTAATCCCAGTTGCGATGTGGGCATTCCAAATCCGGGCACCATCTAAATGAAGTGTTAAGCCCATTTCATCGGCGCCATCTCGAAGAGTTGCGAACTCATTTAAAGGTTGGACCGTTCCACCACCAAAGTTGTGGGTATTTTCTACTGCGATGGCAGTGGTCGAAACTAAATATGGTCCGGAGTCAGGACGTGCCAGATTAAGTGCATCGCTTGCGTTTAAAAGTCCGCGATCTGCGTACCACGTGCGTGTTGTGATTCCACTAAAAACGGCGGCCGCTCCGAGTTCTGCCCGGACAACATGGGAATTAGTTTCAGCGATTAACTCCTCGCCAGGTGCAACCAAAATTCGAATCGCTAATTGATTTGCAAGTGAGCCCGTTGGAGTAAATAATCCCGCTTCTTTGCCAAACATGTGCGCAACGCGCTCTTCGAGTGAATTTACAGTCGGGTCATCGCCATATACATCATCGCCTACTGAGGCGTTTGCAATTGCAATCCGCATTTCGGGTGAGGGCCGTGTGACAGTATCTGATCGAAGGTCAATTGCCATGGCGCTTAGCCTACTTCTCTTCTTTCACGACTATCAAATACATTGCAGTAACGACGCTCATTCCGCCAATGGAACTTTGCAGTGTTAAACTCTCGCCGCCAAAAATAATTGCGAATAGCGCAGCAAAAACCACTTCCATAGTTAAAATAACTGCCACTTTAACTGCACTCATATGTGCTTGAGACCACGTTTGAATGATGAATGCAGCCGCCGTTGCAAAGACTGCAGTGAAAAGCACTACGCTCCAGACGCCGAAATCAGGGGGAGGTGAATATCCTCCAGGAATCGATGCAATGCCTGAAAGGAAAGCACACATTGCCAACTGAACCACGGTCATGGCATATACATCTCGACCGGAACTCCATTTACTTAAAGCGATTATATGGAGAGCGAAAAAAATGGCGGATATAAAAGTTAGAAATTCACCCACGCCTATTGACCAGCCGTGAATCGAAAGTAAGCCTAAACCTAAAGTTGCAACGGCTATACATCCCCAAGTGAAGGGATTAACTTTTTGTCGCAGAATAAACAGGGCGAATAACGGCGTTAGGACAACGTAAAGGCCGGTAACAAACCCGGTAATAGCTGCGTCGGTTCGTGCTAATCCAAGGGTTTGAAATATATATCCGCTGCCCAAAAGTAATCCAGCGGCACCAGCGCGTAGAACTAAGTCGCGTTTGAATAACCGCAAAACATGTGGACGAATGAGCAGCATTACGAGGACGGCAAGACTAAAGCGCGTGAAGAGAAAGTTAGTAACGCTCTGGCGTTCAATTGCAACTTTTATGATGACAAATGTAAGTCCCCATGACATCGAAACCGTTAGTAACGCCCACGGCGCCATCTGTAACTTCCACTGATGTTTAGAAGTCATCTATTTCTTATCACGAAGTTTTTTAAGAAGTGCAATTTCGAGAGTGTGTTTCTCCTCCATTCCTGGCGTCTCCAAAATCAATGGAGAGTTGGATACTGCAGGATGGGCAAGCAGCTCTTTAAAGGGATCTATGCCTATATGACCATCTCCTAAATTTTGGTGTCGATCTTTTAATGCTCCGCAAACATCCATTGAATCATTTGCATGGATCAATTTCAGCCGTTCGATGCCTGCGACTTCGATGAGCAAATCGATTGTGGCACTCATTCCACCCTTCATTGAAATATCATGACCAGCGGCAAATACGTGGCACGTATCTAAACAGATTCCAACTTTCGGATGATATTCAAGGGCAATCAAATAGTTTTCAAGATCATCTAATTTTTTAACAAGTGACTGACCTTGACCTGCAGTCGGCTCAAGAAGAAGAAACGGTGCATCTTCGCCTAATGCATTCAATATGGGCATCATGCCTTCATGGATCTGTTTCCACGCCTGTTCCACATGGTTTACATCGACAGCTGAGCCCGTATGAATAACTACACCAAGGGCTCCAATATCAGCACCGCGTCGAAGCGAGTAAGCAGTCGAGGCTAAAGAGTTTAGATAGGTGGCTTCGGTGGGTGAACCTAAATTAATAAGAAAAGGCGCATGCACATAGGTTTCGATATCGAGCTCATCTGCCTTCACTCTAAATGCGTGATCTAGATCTGGTTTTGCCGCTGGCATGGCCCACATGCGTGGGCTAGATGCAAAAACTTGAATGACTTCAGCACCAGTAGTTTTTGCATATTCTATTGAACGCTTTGCCATGCCACCCGTGGTAGGCGTGTGCGCACCAATTCGGGGTTTTTTTGAAGGCATTGGTCTAGCCTACGGTAATTGTGACGACAGTGCCACGTTTTACTTTGCTACCGATTTTAGGTGAAACACTTACGACTTTATTCAACTTTTTAACCCCTAGTCTTTTCACAACAACTTTGAGTTCCAAATCTTTTAGGGTATTAATGGCCACGCTCTCTGGGATTGACAGCAGATTGGGAATGTAAACAAACTCGGTTCCTTTTGAGACAGTTAGAACTACTTTTGAGCCCCTAGGAATCGCAACACTTCCCGTAGGGAATTGACTTACAACCATTCCAACTAGAACATATTCATCAAATACGAAATTACTTTCTACATTAAAGCCGGCATTTGTTAACTCATTGAGTGCCTGCTCACCACTTTTGCCAACATAAGAAGCCAGCGGAACCGTCTCAATGCCTTTACTCACAATTATGTTTACGATTGAGTCACGCTTGAGTTTGGTTCCAGCTTTTGGCTTTGAACCCACTACAAAACCTTTAGGAATTTTATTACTAAAAACTTCAATGGTTGTTCCAACTTTCAGAGGGTTTCGAGTAATAGTAGCTACAGCAGCCTCTGGGGTTAGTCCAACGAGAGTTGAAAGCAGATATCGCTCAGGTCCTTTTGAAATAACCAGCCTTACACTTGCTCCGTTCTCGAGCCGACCTCCTCCTGGCGGTACAGATTCAATAATTATTCCAGCAGCAATATCTTCACTGAATATCTTTTCAACTATTACATCAGTAATTCCCACTGGTTTAAGCGCTGAAAGCGCATCGCTATAGGAGCCACCGACAGTAGATGGAACAACAATTCGTGACCCTGGCCCGACTAACGTGTACCAACCAACCACCCCGAGTGCAATTGCTAAGAAGAGAGCTACTTTTCGATTACGTCTAACACGTTTACTGGCTCTTTTGCTTTTCTCTTCCCCTCTACGAAGCGCTCCAGAGCTTTCTTTTACTTCAATGATTTTTTCAATGATTTCCTTTTCTCTTATTTTACTCTTTGTTTTAATTCTGATGGGGTCAATTGGTAAATCCAGGTCTAATTTCATTTGACTTTTCTTGGGATCTAATTCAACATGAATTGCGAGTAAAGCATTTAAAAAATCGCCAGCATTTCGCGGTCGAAGATCTGGATCACGATTTGTAGCTTTACTAATGAGCGAATCCAAATTCGTAGGGATTTCTTTTCGCTTGGATCGAAGGGGTGGAATATCTTGGTTGACATGCATGTACGCGATTTGAATGGGTGATTCACCAATAAATGGCTTTTCACCAGTCAGCATTTCGAATGCAACGATTCCTACGGCGTAAACATCGCTTCGAGCATCTGCGACGCCACGCTGGACTTGCTCAGGAGATAAGTATGAGACTGAGCCCAAAATTACACTTGACTCGGCCGTCATTGTTGAGCCAATAATTTCACCGCGTGCTAAACCGAAATCTGCAATTTTTACGTGGCCGTCATGTGAAATTAAAATATTTTCAGGCTTTACATCGCGATGTACAATTCCAAGGGCATGGGCAGCTGCAAGTGCGCTAAGAATTGGGGTCAAATAGTTAATCGCATCTTTGATCTCGAAACGGCCACGTTCATTTAGATATTCTCGTAGGGTATTTCCTTCAACAAGCTCCATCACGAGGAAAACTGCCGGAACCCCACCTTGATTCCAGCCTTGGTCTTGAACGGCAACGATATTGGGGTGAGAAAGTGCTGCAGCGGCTTTAGCTTCACGGATAAATCGATTAACAAAAGCTTCATCTTGAGCTAAATGCGGGTGCATGATTTTTACGGCAACTTTGCGGTCTAGCCGAGTGTCTAGGCCTTCATAGATAGCTGCCATCCCGCCGTTGGCAACCAATCGGATTAATTGATATCGATTATCAATGAGCTCCCCTGAAAGGTCTGACATAAGATGAATTTTATGGATTCCAGCTTAAAGTTTAGGTAGGGGCGCGCCCAAATTACCTATGAAGTCATGATGTGGTCGGCATTATTACGAGTTAAATCACTTTCAAAATATTTAACCTGTTCAATTTGCCATTTTCTCATCTCGCCTTCGATGTGGAAACCATCGCGCTTCAATACTCGCTCTAAACCAATTGAAGGCTCAACATCAAGCCAATATGTTTCGGCTCCGGCACTTCGCACTATTTCTTGTGCTGCGCCAACGCCTTCGAGGATGAGAATTTCAGATGGTTCATAAAGTCTGAGTTCATCGAATTTCATGATTATCCAGTTAAAGATTTCCAAGTGAAAAGCTTCGTGTTTGAGGTGGGCCTCGACAATTATTTCTAATTGCTGAGTCAGTCGTTTGCTGAGGGCATTGCTCCAACCATCGTATAACTCATCCATATGTATGAGCGTTACTTGCTTGTCAATCGAAAAATCTTGGTAAAACTTCTGCGCTAAAGTAGTTTTGCCAGCGCCGGCAGGACCATCAATTGCTACGAGTGACATACCATCGTTTCCAACCAAGAACTGCGATTGCCGTGAAAGCTAAATACAAGAGCGCAGTGAACCAATAACCAAGTACTGCATATTCGATTGTTCCTACAGCATCAACAATCAACCACAAGATCCAAGATTCATATTTTTCATAGACCATGAGTACTTGGGCGACAATACTTCCGATGAGTAAGAACGCATCGGACCAGGTTGCGGCTGCGCCAATTCTCGAAAGCACAGGAGTGAGCGCAGCGGTGGTAATCAACGTAATTAAACTCAAGGTGTACAGGTTTCGGCGAGTGAGCGAACCCGGTACAGCCCCGGTTGGCGCCCAATCGCGCCATCCCCAAATCGCTGCGAGGATAAAAACTATTTGAAGCGCTGCACTGGCATAGAGTTTTACGTCGTAGAAAAAAACCATATAGAGCGCGCTGCTCAAAGCCCACCATGGCCAAGTGATCCGTTTACCCGTGGTTCCAAGCCAAACCCCAATAAATGAGGTAACTACCGAAATGAACTCCAAATATGAAACACCATAGCCCCAGGCGGTGAATAAAACTCTTGACATTGGATATTTCCTTTCCTAATCCGCATTATCGGATCGGTCAAACGGTCGGTCTGAATTTCAGACCCTCTCAGCCTTTATCGGCTCCCGTACTTCCTAGAGTAGCGTTATCGCCGTGCTTGCGCTCTCTTACTTGATCATGATTACCTTCGTAATCCTCGGCTCCTTTTGGTTGGAAATCGGCCTTAAAGTCCGGGTGCTGGCAAGAATTAAAGCGCTCTTGATTGCAATCGCGCCGATAGTATTTCTCTATATTGCTTGGGATGCATACGCAATTCGTAGCGGTCATTGGAAGTTTGATAAAACTCAAATTCTTGGTGTTTATGGCCCTTTTTGTATTCCGCTAGAGGAGTATCTATTTTTCATTGTCGTACCAATTGCGGCGATTATGACGATTGAGGCGGTTCGTAAAGTCAAAAAGGATTGGCCCGTCTAACCATGACCTATACCCAATTAGCCACTATAAGTGTTATTTTCGCAATTATTTTCGATTTGTACATAACTGAGAGCAGACTTTTGAGGCGAAAAGTTTTTTGGACTTCCTACGCAATTATCTTTACTTTCCAGCTGTTGACTAACTGGTGGCTTACTTCGCGAAACATAGTCATTTATAACTCACACGTAATTATAGGTATTCGAATCGCGAGCGCACCAGTTGAAGATTTACTCTTTGGGTTTGCCTTGGTACTCAGTGTTTTATCAAATTGGATAAGAATTGGCGCTTCAGAAAAGCAGCGCTAGCTACTTTTAATCTCCGGAGAGTTGAAGTCTGGGCGCGCTTGTTAAAGATGTCATATCCGATTTTCTCCACTTCATCGACGATTCCACAGTACAAAACACTGGCCGCCTCAACACATGGGCGACTTGTTGCTTGCAACATTGCAATTCCGGGAGTTGCTTCAAGTTGAAGTTGTCGAACTCGCGCAATTTGAAACTTTAACGCGTCGACTATTTGCGGGGTTAATTCACGCGTAGCTAGCATTTCGCGTGTGACTCCAAATTGTGCCAACTCTTTTATTGGTAAATAAATCCGACCGCGACCAAGGTCTTCACCGATATCTCGAATGAAGTTAGCCAATTGAAAAGCGGTCCCGAGTTTTTTAGCGGCGTCGAAGGCATCAGTGTGTAAGACCCCGAGAATAGAAACCATTTCAAGACCAATTACAGCCGCCGAACCATATACATACTCCATGAGATCTTCGTATGTTTCATACTCTTGAACCGTCAAATCCATGTGCATAGAGTGCAGAAAGGCTTCGAAGTATTCATGTGGAATTTCGAAACGATTGGCGGTGTCAATCAATGCTCGCCCCACCTGGTCGCGACTAAAGCCCTTCTTTAAATCACCTAGTATTGAGTTGCCCCAGAGTGTGAGAGCTTCTTCTTTTTCTGCGATAGTTAGTTGAGATGCAAGATCGTCGACTATTTCATCGGCGTATCGTGCGAAACCATACAAAGCATGTACAAAAGGGCGCTTGGCTTTTGGAAGCAATAATGTTGCTAGAAAATAAGTTTTGCCATGTTTTGAATTAAGGCGCTTGCACTGAGCATAGGAAGTCCGTAAATCTGGATCAATAATTCCAGCCGCGCTCAGTTCATCCATTTACTTAACCGGACCAACAATACGTTCGGCGGCTAAGCGACCAGATATCAGCACCATTGGCATTCCAACTCCTGGTTGAGTTCCAGAGCCAGCAAAGACAACGTTCTCTATACCGTGAGCCATATTGCGCGGTCTAAATGGACCGGTTTGGAAAAAAGTATGGGCACTTGCAAATGGAGCTCCGCGTTCCATTCCTTGTGCTTGCCAGTCAAGGGGAGTAGTCAATACTTCAGTTTCAATGGCATCGCCAAAACCTGTGTAGCCGCGCGCTTCTAAGGTTTCAATCATATGATCTCGATAAGGAAGGGCTGCTTGAGCCCAGTCAATTTTTGCATCTAAGTTGGGAGTTGGGAAAAGCACGTAATACGAGTGCTTTCCGCTTGGTGCAAGGTTTGGATCATCTTTAGAAGGAACTGTAACTAACAGGCTTGGATCACTCATCAATTTCTTTTGGATGATTAATTCATCAAATACGCCATTCCAGGCCTGCCCAAAGTGAATATTGTGGTGTGCGGTGAATTCGTATTCTTGGGAAGAACCTACAAGCAAAGTTACGCATGATGGTGAGTACTTAAGTCGTTTTACTGAAAGTGGAGTTCGACCAAGTAAATCTCGCCAAGCTACAGGTAGGTCCGGATTAAGAATTACCGCATCACACTCAATCCTTTGGCCAGCCTGGGTCAATACTGCTTGAGCGCGGTGATTTGTTACTTCGACTTTTGTGACGGTTGTGTTATACAGAAAATCAACTCCATGTTTTTTGGCCGCAGCAGCTAAGGCGCGCGGCACTGCATGCATACCCCCTTTTGGGAAAAAAACTCCATTGACTGAGTCCATATAAGCAATAACCGCATAGATAGCTAATGCTTGCTGGGGACTTACTCCGGCATACATAGCTTGAAATGAGTAAACCTTCTGGAGGCGCGGATCCTTCATAAATGTATTTACCTTTGGCGCTAACCGTCGAAAGCCACCCATTGCTATAAGACGCGCCAGGTTTGGGGTCAACAAATTAAAAGGTGAATCAATATTACGATCGATAAAGTCATTCATCTCATACTTATATAACTTTGTTACAAAATCTACATACTTTCGATAACCTTTGGCCTCGACTCCACTAATTTTTTGGGCAATCTCAGCTTCCATTTCTTTCGTATTTGCATGGACGTCAAGGTGTGTGCCATCGGCATAAAATGCCCGATACAAAGGAGAGACAGGCATGAGTTCGAGCCAATCCTTCATCTCTTCACCGACACAACTGAGTGCATCTTGTATTAGTGAGGGCATAGTTAAAACACTTGGACCAGTATCAAATGAATAACCATCTTTTTTTAATAGGCCATTTCGCCCACCTGGGACGTTTTCACGTTCGATAACCGTAACTTTACGTCCTGCTCCAGCTAAACGAAGCGCTGCGCTTAAACCTGCTAACCCGGCACCAACAATTACCACGTGATCCGTTGGGCCTTTAACTCGAGCCACCATCTAGGTGCTCCGCTTAGTTGCCACTTTAGTTAATTCGAGAAGAATTGGATGGGAATTTTCACTGAAAAGTTCGGACTCGGCCGCCTCTAGAGCCTGTTCAGTAAGTTCATTAATCATCGATTCAAGTTTTTCCTTTGCGCCGGTGGAGATTATCAACTCTTGCAAAATTGCAACTCCGCGCGAGTCTAAATTTGATGTGCCAAAGTAGGTTCGGCTAGTCTGGCGCATGCTTTCGGTGTAATGCATTTCGGCTAGAGCGATAAGCACTGTGCGTTTACCTTCACGTAAATCATCGCTTATTGGCTTGCCAGTAATGTTCGGGTCACCAAAGACACCCAATAAATCATCGCGATACTGAAAGGCTTTGCCCAGAGGTAAGCCATATTCGGACAATGCCGCCAAGAGTTTAGGCGTTTTTCGACCTGACAAAGCCGCACCGATATGGAGCGGTCTTTCAATCGTATATTTACCTGATTTGTACTGGGCAATCGTTATTGAGCGTTGAAGATCGGTAGTTTTTTGAGTCTGTTCGTGAATATCTAAAAACTGGCCCGCCATCAACTCAACTCGCATTTCGTCGTGAATTGAAGCGACTTCTTGGAGCTGTTGTGATGAAAGGCCAGAGGCATTGAGTAATTGATTCGACCACACTAATGCCAAGTCTCCCAAAAGTACCGCCGCAGCCAGACCATAAGCGGGAGCAAATCCCTCGAGC
>JANLPM010000108.1:0-12739 GCA_031367265.1 Actinomycetes bacterium | reverse complement strand
TCGTTTAACGGTTGGAGTACTGGTTTTGTCTGCAATCGGATTTACTGGCGCAGGTATTGCTTCGCAGTTTTTACTTCGTAGTCATTTAATTAATCAAATAGATGCGCAACTTATAAGTGTTATCGGTGGTACAGCCTCACGGGTAAACCAAGCTGGAATTACCAATGATGAAGAGGCAGCTGTGGTGCACACTGAATCCGATGAAAACGTACTACCAAAAGCTGCTAATGCCCCCACCCAAAAAGTTGCCCCTTTGAATAAAGTCCCATCATCTATCTCTGTCACTGTTTTAGGGCCAGCAGGTAATCTCGTCGGACAAATAGGCGGCGACTTGAACGCTAATAAAATTACCGATTATGTAAAGGGGTTGCTGCCTTCTCAAGTGGCAGCTTTAGGCGAAAAGCCATTTACGGTTGAAGCCCCAGGGGCTGATTTCCGAGTGGTAGCACGCGTGCTTCCATCGGCAGCTGGTTCGGTTGTGGTCGCTCAATCGCTTTCAGATTTTGATAGGACAACTCACCGGATTGGCCGGGTCTTTCTCTTTTTAGGTTTACTTATACTGTTGCTGATTGGAATTGCTTCGCGTCAAGTAATTAGATTGAGCATGAAACCACTTGAAGCTGTAGAGGTAACGGCGGAAAAGATTGCGGCAGGTGATTTGTCGGCACGTTTAGATAATTTTGGGCCTGACACAGAAGTAGGCCGCTTAAGTACTTCGTTGAATACGATGCTGGGACGAATTGAGGAGTCTTTTGCAGTTCGCACTGAAAGTGAGGACAAACTCCGTCGCTTTGTTGCCGATGCTAGTCATGAATTACGAACGCCACTAACTGCCATTCGTGGCTTCGCTGAGCTTTATCGGCAAGGCGCCGTACCTGAGGGTGAAAAAACTAAGGAATTAGTAGGACGCATTGAAAAAGAGTCGATTCGAATGGGCACTTTAGTTGAAGATTTATTATTACTTGCCCGTCTTGATCAATCGCGACAAATGGAGTTTAAGCCAGTAAACCTGGTACAAGTTATTGAGGAGACCGTTGCTTCAGCAGCTGCGGCAGGTCCACTGCACCCAATTACGGTCACGGTACCGAGTGAGCTGTACACCCTTGGTGACGCTGACCGAATCCATCAAGTCTTCAATAACCTACTTGCAAATGCCCGTGCGCATACGCCCGATGGAACTGCAATAACCATTACTGCACGCGCCGAAATCGACGGTGCATACATCAGCGTTGCCGATAGCGGACCTGGACTCAATGAGGCCGATCAAAAGCGGATTTTTGAGCGCTTTTTTCGGGCCGATCCTTCACGCCAAAGAAATAGAAATGAAGGTAGTGGGCTTGGGTTATCGATTGTAGATGCCGTCATGCAAGCGCACGGCGGGAGAGTCGGAGTGACATCAAAACCTGGTCAGGGTTCGGTATTTACGCTATTTTTTCCTAATTCAAAAAACTAGTTTAGAGACTCCATCGCTCTTAATACGGCAATGCGCTCTTGAATCGGTGGGTGCGTAGAGAATAGTTTTGAAACTGCCTTTCCATCTAGCGGTGATTCAATCCACAAATGTGCAACCGCTGTAGATTTTTGGCGAACAACTGTTGAATCCGCAGCTAATACTTCTAAGGCACTCCGCAAGCCGGCGGGGTTACGTGTAAAGGCTACTGCCGTGGCATCGGCCAACGACTCTCGCTTGCGAGATATTGCTGATCTCAAAAGCATCGCTGCCAGCGGGGCCAAGATGAGAATCACAAGTGAGATGACGAGAGCTACCGGATTTGCGTTGCTGTCACGGTCACGACGTCCTCCGCCGAACCACATCATTCGTGTCAACATGTCACTCAAAATTGCGATTGCACCGGCGGTTGTGGCGGCAACGGCTGAAACTAAGGTATCCCTATTAGCTATATGCGCCATTTCGTGCGCGATAACGCCTTGTAGTTGCTCGCGATCCATGGCATCTAAAATCCCAGTTGTAAAAGCGATTAGTGCATGCTCTGGATTCCGCCCCGTAGCAAATGCATTCGGTGCCAAATCATCAACAACTGCAACTTTAGGCATTGGTAAACCACTTGCGATTGTTACCTCTTGAATCAAGTTGAATAATTTTGGATTATCGGATTCTTGAATTAATTTAGCGCCAGTCATCGTAATTACTAATTTGTCAGCACCGTAATAGGAGCCCCATACCGCAATGAGTGCGATACCGACAGCGATTGGAACAATACCAACGGTGGAAGTTCCGAAATAAGTGAGGGCGGCATAAACAACTAACCAGACGAGAACGGCCATGCCAACGAGCAAACCCATTGTTTTGCGCTTATTAGCTGCCTGCTGGGCTCTAAAGTTCATTGATATTAAAATGTAACTTTTGGTGCGTTGCGATCCGTAGGATCTTCAACTTCATAAAATTCACGTGCTGTCACTTTTGCAAAGCCAGCAAAAAAATTAGTTGGCACTGTCTTGACTGCCGTATTGAGCGAGCGCACGTTGTCGTTATAGAACTGGCGGCTAAATGCAACTTTATTTTCGGTTGTCGATAACTCTTCTTGCAGCGCCAGAAAGTTCGTAGATGCTTTTAAATCTGGATAAGCCTCAGCCACGGCCAATAATCCACGTAAAGCTTGGGTCACCATTCCATCGGCGGCGGCAACATCGGCAACAGTTGATGCGCTTGTAGCTTTTGCTCGAGCGGCGACAACTGCATCAAAAGTAGATTGCTCGTGCTTGGCATATCCCTTTACGGTTTCAACTAAGTTAGGAATTAAATCTGCACGGCGTTTTAACTGCACCTCGATCTGAGCCCATGCCTCATTTACTGAGATATTTAAGCGAATCAAGCGGTTGTATTGCGCAATAAAAAAGATAGCGATTAGAGCAATGACGGCAAGCACAACGATAGTTTTCATAGTTAATTAAACCCCTTTTTCGGTGGGTTCATTCCCAACGGTTAGTTAATTAAAGGGTTAATCAATCTTTGATTTATGGAAGTTTATAAAGGAGCGGCTAGCCGTTGGTCCGCGTTGACCCTGGTATCTAGAGCCATACTTTTCACTGCCATAGGGGTGTTCGGCTGGAGATGAGAGTTTGATCAGACAAAGCTGACCTATCTTCATGCCTGGAAATAACTTAACTGGGAGGTTTGCAACGTTTGAGAGTTCAAGCGTGATGTGGCCGCTAAAACCGGGATCGATGAAGCCGGCAGTCGAATGTGTGAGCAAACCAAGTCGCCCAAGTGATGATTTGCCCTCCAATCGCCCGGCAATGTCATCGGGCAAAGTAATAACCTCATACGTACTAGCTAATACAAATTCGCCAGGGTGCAAAATAAATGGTTCATCGTTTTCAGTAATAACCTCGCGCGTTAGCTCCGGCTGCTCCATTGAAGGATCAATCACGCTGTACTTGTGATTCTCAAAGACACGAAAAAATTTATCTAAACGCACATCGACTGAGGATGGCTGAATCATCGACTCGGAAAACGGCTCACATCCGACGCGTCCAGCGGCAATTTCAGCGCGGATATCGCGATCACTTAATAGCACGTTCGGAACCCTATCCCTTTCTGGCATCCACGCGGGGCAACGAAATCGCCACCAGGTTTTGAGCTTGCATAAGTTACTGGTGGGTAGCAAAATCACCCCATGAGCCACTACACCGCCAACCTGCGCGATATCGAATTCTGTCTCTTTGATCTGCTCGGCCGCGAGCGCGTGCTTGGCACATCGGTCTATGCCGACATCGATCGCGACACCGTGATGGGCATGTTGGAAGAGATGAAACGGTTATGCGAAAACGATCTGGCTGAATCTTTTATTGAAGGAGATCGATTAGGAACGGTTCTTAATAAAGAGACCGGCGATGTCACGGTTCCAGCGAGTTTTAAAAAATCATACGACGCCTATGTCAATGGTGAGTGGTGGCGCTTAGATGCACCCGTAGATCTAGGTGGAATGAAGATTCCTTCATCGGTTCGGTGGGCGATTGCAGAAATGGTTTTAGGTTCAAACCCCGCCGTCCATATTTATGCATCAGGGTATGCCTTTGCACAAGTTGCTTATGTTCTTGGTACGGCCGAACAAAAACAGATGGCAAAACTGATGATAGATCACCATTGGGGCGCATCGATGCAACTTACTGAACCCGATGCGGGCTCTGATGTTGGTGCGGGTCGTAGCAAAGCTGTGCAACAAGCAGATGGAACTTGGCACATTACTGGAACAAAACGCTTTATTACTTCTGGCGATGCTGATCTCTATGAAAATATCGTGCACTTCGTACTTGCTCGTCGTGAAGGCGGCGGACCTGGAACTAAAGGTCTGTCATTATTTTTAATTCCAAAATTTATGTTTGATTTGCAAACTGGCGCCTTAGGTAAGCGCAACGGGATTTTTGTAACTAAAATTGAAACGAAGATGGGTTTAAATGTCTCTTCTACGTGTGAAATAAATTTAGGCGAGCACGAACCCGCCGTTGGTTATTTACTCGGTGATGTCCACCAAGGTATTGCCCAGATGTTTAAGGTTATCGAGTTCGCCCGAATGATGGTTGGCACGAAAGCGATTGCCACGCTTTCTGCTGGTTATCAACAAGCGCTAAGTTATGCCAAAGTGCGCATTCAGGGCGGCGACATGAAGGTGATGAACGATAAAGCTAGTCCGCGGGTAACAATCATTCATCACCCCGATGTACGGCGCTCATTAATGGTGCAAAAGTCATACTCTGAAGGTATGCGCGCATTAGTGCTATTTACCGCCTCTGTGCAGGATGAAATTGAACTTGCTGAGCAGGATGGGGATGCTGATCACTTAGCCGACATGATTGCTCGAAATGACTTAATGCTTCCGGTTGTGAAGGGTTATGGCTCTGAGAAATCTTGGACTCTCCTTGGTACAGAATCTCTACAAACTTTCGGTGGCGCTGGCTTTACTCAAGATTGGCCACTTGAACAGTATGTGCGTGATGCGAAAATCGATACCTTGTACGAAGGCACGACCGCAATTCAAGGGCTGGATTTTTTCTTCCGTAAAATTGTAAAAGATGGCGGACGGGCGATCGGACTGCTCGGCAAAGAGATTCAAAAATTCGCAGAATCTGGGGGATCACATACCGCGGAAAAAGCCGCGCTCTTTACCGCACTTGGAAATCTCAACGGAATAATCTCATCCATGTTGGAACACGCTGTGGAATCTCAAGAAGATCCAGAGAAGATTTATATCGTGGGTTTAAATACTTCTCGCTGCTTAATGGCCGTCGGTGACATCATTACTGCATGGTTACTCATTCGACAGGCCGATATCGCGTTAGAGAAACTACCGACTGCGGGAAAAGACACCGACTTTTATACGGGCAAGATCGCTTCGGCGAAGTTTTTTGTCACTAACTTTTTACCTCAAATTGCCGCAGATCGAGTTATTGTTGAAGCAACTAATGGTTCAATCATGAATATTCCGGAAAGCGCCTTTTAAACCGCTACCCTTGATAGTGTGTTGAATAAATATAAAGGCGAGATTCTTACTCTTACTGGAGCAGTTGGGTTTGCCTTTAACGGAATTGTTTCCAAATTAGTATTGACTTCCGGGCTTTCCTCTTTACGTTTAACTCAGGTGCGTTGCGGTGGCGCTTTTATAATTCTTGGACTTTACATATTTTTTCGCTACCGGGAAAAACTTCGCACATCCTGGGTTGAGCTTCCACATTTAGCGGTATATGGCCTGGTGGGCTTCTTAGCGGTACAGGCCCTCTATTTTGTGGCAATTACTCGCCTGCATGTGAGTATCGGATTGATTATGGAGTTCACTGCACCAATCTGGATAGTGATGTGGCTGAAATTTGTGAAGAAAAAGCCGGTCCCACAACTGATGTGGGTGGCGATTTTCTTGGCATTCGGTGGGCTCATTTTGATCGCGCAAGTTTGGAAAGGGCGCACGCTGGACCCGCTCGGAGTAATTGCCGCGCTGGCCGATGGGATTATGTTGGCCGTATTTTTTTTGCTCGGTGAAAAACTCACCGCTCAGCGTGATGTTGAGACACTCATGGTTTTTGGATTTGGATTTGCCTCCCTTGGCTTGGCGATAGTAATGCCGCTGTGGAACTATCCAGTTGAAATATTTACAAAATCAATTAATCTCCAAGGTCTCTTTGACCAGTACGACCTGCCGGGTTGGGTTCTTATCGCTTGGGTAATAATTATGGGAACTATCGGGCCCTATCTATTAGTAGTAAATGGATTAAAACTTCTTTCGGCCTCCACAAGTAGTGTGATGGGAATGTCTGAGCCGGTATTAGCTGGAGTCTTTGCGTGGATTTGGTTAGCTGAAAAGTGGAACATCGTTCAACTCATTGGCGGCGTCATAGTAATTGTTGGAATTATTTTGGCCGACAAAGCCCGCACTGCCACGCATAAATCTGGGTTTCAGGAGCGCTAATTATTTCTAAAACTATTATCTTCCGTTGAGGCTTCTCGACTTTGTGTCCAGTCGGTTCCAGCACCTGGGTTTTGTGGCATATCGTAAAAACGCGCATAGTGAAGTTGGGCTGCCACGGTAATTGTTCGAGTTGGTCCATTTCTGTGCTTAGCTACAATTAAATCGGCCTCACCTGTACGGTTCTGTTGATCATACATATCGTCGCGATGGAGCAAGATAACAACGTCGGCATCCTGTTCGATTGAACCAGATTCACGTAAATCGGATAACATCGGTTTTTTATCACTGCGCTGCTCTGGAGATCGGTTTAGTTGTGAAATAGCAATGACTGGAATATCTAACTCCTTAGCCATTAACTTCAAATGACGTGAGAATTCCGATACTTCTTGTTGCCGGTTCTCAACTTTTTTGCCGGAAGACATGAGCTGTAAGTAGTCAATAACAATGAGTTTTAGGTTATGGCGCTGCTTTAATCGCCGCGCCTTTGCGCGAATCTCCATCATTGATAGGTTGGGTGAATCATCTATAAAGAGCGGCGCTTCAGAGATTTCGCCCATTCGACGGGCAAGGCGCGACCATTCATCATCAGATAGAGTTCCAGCTCGAATATTATTTAAACCAACGCGCGCTTCGGCCGACAACATACGCATGGTAATTTCTGATTTCGACATTTCCAGTGAAAATATGACCGATGTTAAGCCGTTTTGAATCGAGGCATGGCGCGCGATATCTAAGCCTAAAGTTGACTTACCCATCGCAGGGCGCGCGGCTAAAATAATCATGTTACCTGGATGGAAGCCATGTGTGAGCGCATCTAAATCTTTAAAGCCAGATTTAACTCCTTCGACACCGATTCCTTTAGAGATCGCTTCAATCTCATCCAAAGCTTGTGGAAGCAAAGTTGCAAGTTGCACGTAATCTTCAGATGAGCGTCGCTCCGTAACTGCGTAGACTTCGGCTTGAGCTTGATCCACCATGTCATCTACTTCGCCCTCAGATGTATAACCAAGTTGCACAATCTTGGTACCGGCTTCAACTAAACGACGCATGATTGCATGTTCACGCACAATCTTTGCGTAATAGCCCGCGTTAGCTGCAGTTGGTACTGAGGAGATCAAGGTATGTAGATACGGTGCACCGCCGGCACGGGCAATATCTCCGCGCTTTGTTAGTTCGGCTGAAACAGTAACCGCGTCTGCTGGCTCTCCGCGACCATACAAATCAATAATCGCATCGTAAATTAGCTCATGTGCTGGACGATAAAAATCTCGCTCGCGAATAATCTCAATAACATCGGCGATTGCATCCTTCGATAACAACATTCCACCAAGCACCGATTGTTCAGCGATTAAATCTTGCGGAGGGGTGCGTTCGAACTCGGCTCCAACTGGAGCGAGATTAATATCTCGAGACGTGCGGTTGTTTGAAAATTCGGCGATGCTCACGCGTATAACCTCTCACCTGCCACTGACGTTTTGACTGCTTATGCCTAACTTAGGCGGATGGCCATACAGATGGCGAGAATGAGGCTAAACGGGTGGGGGAAAGGTGTGGACAAGGTGGGGAGTACGGCCGGTTTTCTGTGGTTATAGTAGTGGACAGCCTGTGGATAACTGCGGCCATAATCCCCTCTCCGCCGTAAAAGCGCAGGTCAGAGGCTGATTCTTTATGCACAGGCCTGTGTAGCTAATTACTTTTAGAAATCTTACATTATGAGATTATCTGCGAATTCGTAGATTGTGTGGGTCCAGAAGTGGCTCGGTTTCAATCCTGCCTTGGGTCCACCAGCCAAAGAGTTCAACATCCACGGCAGTTCCTGGTTCAGTGTGCTCGATGGGCAGATAGGCGTAAGCAATAGCTTTATTTATTGAATAACCCTGACCGCCAGATTTAATCCGCCCAACAATTGTGTTGTTGATTCGAATCGGTTCAGATCCAAAAGCAACGGACGTAATCTCATCAAAAGTGATAGCGACAAGTTTTCTTAATTGATTTTCCTTAGCAGCGATCGCTGCGGCTCTGCCATAAAAGCTCTCCTTCTTTAGCGCAACGGCAAAACCAAGACCTGCCTCGTAAGGATTTGTTTCAGAGTTTATTTCACCGGCCCACGCACGATAACCCTTTTCAAGTCGCAAAGATTCAATTGCCCGATAGCCGCAGGGAATTAAACCCAAATCTCTTCCCGCATCGATTATTTTTTCCCACAGTAATAAACCATCTGCGACCGGTGCATAAAGCTCCCAACCCAGTTCACCCACATAAGTAATCCGTGTAGCTCGTACTAAAATTCCCGCCAAAGTAATTTCTTGGGAGGACATAAAAGGGAATGCGGTGTGATTCAAATCTGCACCAGTGAGTGATTGCAAAATTGCTCTTGAGTTCGGTCCCATTATTCCAAAGCAGATTAATTCACGCGAAATATTTGAAATCTCGACACCAGCAAAATCAAACTCGCGACGCAGTTTTTCTAACCAACCAAAATCGTGGTTAGCAAATGCAGTCCCAGTTACGATCATGAATTCTGTATCACTTATTTGCGTGACGGTATAGTCGGACTCAATTCCTCCCTTTAAGTTGAGCGCTTGAGTATAAACGGTCTTGCCAACCCCTTTAACTACCTCATTTGCGCATACAAAGTTCAAGAATTCGCCTGCTCGCTCTCCACTAATGCGTGCTTTAGCAAAACTGCTTTCATCAAATAAACCTGCAGCAGTCCGCGTGGCGTTGTGTTCGATTTGTACCGCCGATGACCAATGTTTTCCTAACCAGCCTTTAGGTCGCAAAGCCTCGTCGCCAACATTGTTCGAGTAGTAATTAACCCGCTCCCACGCTGCTTTTTCACCAAAAACTGCACTGTGAGTTAAGTGCCATTCATAGACCGGGGAAGTGAGGTTTGGTCGCGCACTTTTTCGCTCTTCTCCTGGGTAGTGAACGTCGTAATACTCTTCATAGTTTTCGGTAATGCGCTTGAGAGTGAATTCGGGGGATTCATAAGATGCACCGAAGCGTTTAATATCCATATGCCATAAATCCATGGTGGGCTCGCCCGCAACAATCCACTCGGCAACGACTTTACCGATACCGCCAGCGCCAGCAATTCCATGCGCGCAAAAACCAGCGGCAACAAAGAAACCACCGACCGATGTTTCACCTAAGCAAAACTCATTATCGGGCGTGAAACCTTCGGGGCCGTTAATAAAGTTCTTAATCCCAACCTCGGCCATCTTTGGCACGCGTTTTTGGGAAGCTTCAGCAATATCGTAGAAACGATCCCAGTCATCGGGTAATAACATTGAGTTAAAGTTGGCGGGGATGTCGTCTAAATGGGTGTAATCAGCCGACCATGCCTTTGAATGACGCTCATATCCACCCATTAATAGACCAGAGACCTCTTGGCGAAAGTAAATGAGATTATCGGGATCACGCAACGAGGGTAAAAATTCTGCCTCGGGATTCAAAAAGTTATCGGTAATTAAATATTGATGGCTCATAGGAACAATCGGAATACGTACGTTGACCATCCTCCCGATTCCAGGCGCGAACATTCCACCGCAGTTCACAACTATTTCGCACTCAATCTCACCCTTATCCGTGACTACGCTACTGACTCGACCGAGTTTGGTTTTTATTTCCACAACGCGTGTGTGAGTAAATATCTGTACACCGTTTTTTCGAGCGCCGGAAGCTAAGGCCATCGCCAACTGAGAAGGGTCTACTTGGCCATCTGATCCCATAAAGCAGGCACCGACCACACCCTCTAAATCAATGAGCGGGAATAAGTCCTGGGCTTCTTGCGGCGAAATCTCCGCTAAATCAAGGCCGAAGCTCTTAGCCCAACCGATTTGACGTTTTATCTCCTGCATACGTTCGGGGGACGATGCCAATTTAATACTGCCGCACTCCCGCCAACTAGGAGGAGTGTCGCTTTGTTGTAGTTTTCGATATAAATCTACGGAGTGCATATTCATCAACGTCAACGTTGGATCTGCGCGAAGTTGACCTACTAACCCTGCACTATGAAAAGTAGAACCACTCGTGAGTTCATTTCGATCTAATAAAACGATGTCGCGCTCGCCCAGCTCGGCTAAATGATAGGCAACTGAGGTGCCTCCAACACCCCCACCGATAATGACGATTTTCGCTCTCGTTGGAACTACTGACACAGACACGCATGAAATGTATCCTGAAGCGGTGAGTGATGCTAGTGCGTTAGAGCGTGAGTTCTCACAACTCTTTGACAAAGTCGATCGCTTAAAACTTCGAACCTCGATAAAAGAGTTGTCGGGCGGCTTAACCAATCGAAACTTTCTTATTCACACTCCTGAGGCCAAATATGTTGCACGCGTATCTAGCAACTCATCCTCGCTTTTATCAATCGATCGTGGCTCTGAATACACTAACTCCACCATCGCAGGTAAAGGCGGAATAGGCGCCGAAGTTTTGGATTATTTGCCGGGGGAAGGTCTTTTGCTTATCTCCTATATTCAGGGAAAGACTTTTGCTGCAGTCGATGTTGGCCAGAACTTGGAACGTATAGCAACTAGTCTGCGTGGCCTTCACTCACTACCCGCGTTTGATCATGAATTCAACATGTTTACTACCCAAAAAAATTACCTCAATATTGTTGAAAGCCGAGGCTTTAGATTACCTGCTGGGTATCTCAATTTTCGAGAGCAGGTAAGTGAGATTCACAGCGCATTTCAAGTTCTATTTGCGGGCCTGGTGCCATGTAACAATGATTTATTGCCTGGTAATTTCATTGATGATGGGGAAAAGATTTGGTTGATTGACTATGAATATGCTGGAAATAACGATGCCTGCTTTGAGATTGGCAATGTGTGGGCCGAAGCATTTTTGCCATTATCAGCCCTTGAAGCGTTAGTCAGTGCTTATTATGGGCAATATCGACCCGAGAAAGTTGCGCGTGCATGGTTATGGGCGTTGATGGCAAAGTATGGCTGGACGCTGTGGGCCTCAATCCAGTCTGAGGTCTCTGATCTTGGATTTGATTTTTGGGAGTGGGGAATGGCTAAATACGATTTAGCGAGAAGCGAATTTACCAGTGACTACTTTAAGAATGCCTTAATTCACGTTACTGAAAAATAGTAAAACCCGCCGCATAAGCGACGGGTTTTACTAAGTTTAAGTAGGTGTGAGTTTTATTCCGATACGACAATGATTACTGCAGATGCAACAACATTATGGCCAAGTGAGATCTTTACCGTATGGCTTCCGACCTTCTTAATATGGCCTGGGGTTTTAATCGCATGGCGATCGATGTCCAAACCAACAGCTGCTTTAATTGCAGTTGCCACATCTTTATCGGTTACTGAACCAAATAAAACGCCTTTAGCGCCCACCTTTACCTTTGCGGTAATAGTTGCCGATTCAAGCTTTGCTTTGATCTCTTTGGCGTGATCGATATCGCGGACCTCACGAGCAGAGCGCGCTCGGCGAATGCTCTGGATCTGCTTTTCTCCACCCAGTGACCAGGCAATTGCATTTCCTCGAGGTAGTAAGAAATTGCGGGCAAAGCCATCTTTGACAGTTACCACGTCCCCTGCCGTGCCGAGGCCGGCAACTTCACGAGTAAGGATGAGTTTCATAAGTTATTCACTCCTTATTTCGCTGAAGATGTGTAAGGAAGTAAAGCTACTTCACGACTGTTTTTCACCGCGGTTGCGATTGAACGTTGGTGCTGCGTGCATGCTCCAGTAACTCGGCGAGCGCGGATTTTGCCGCGATCGGAGATGTACTTACGAAGAGTCGCGATATCTTTGTAATCGATATATGTGACCTTTTGCTGACAGAAGCTACACGGCTTCTTTTTAAACTTTTTATTCAGGGCAGCGGCTTTTGCGCCCTTATTCTTTGGCTCGCGTAGAGCCTTGTTATTTCTTGCTCCCATTGTGGTGCTCCTTTTTCAGATGCCCTAGCAAAACTAGGAATGGATGGATAGGTTGGTTTAAAACGGAGGTTCGTCGGTCGTTGAGGTTCCCCAACCACCGGCGGCAGGTGTTGACGATGCGGCTGCCCATGGATCTTCAGTAAATGAATCGGTCGCAGCTGGTGCTGAGTATCCGCCACTTGCAGCCCCTGCACGTTGGGTCTTGGTGACCTTTGCAGTTGCGTTGCGTAATGATGGACCGACTTCATCTACTTCTACCTCAAAGACAGTGCGCTTTTCGCCCTCTTTAGTTTCATAAGAACGTTGCTTCAATCGACCAGAGAGGATGACGCGCATTCCCTTTGTCAGTGACTCGGCAACATTTTCAGCTGCTTGACGCCAGATCTGACACTGTAGAAAAAGACTCTCG
>JANLPM010000119.1:0-2840 GCA_031367265.1 Actinomycetes bacterium | reverse complement strand
ATATTTGTCAGTAAATCATCGGCGCGTCCAACTGCAATGCGGGCAATAAGGTCGGCAGTTGCCGGAGCGATAATAAAGAAATCTGTGCGCTCGGCAATCGAGATGTGTGGAACTTGATGAACGTTCTCCCAGACTTGAGTTGAGACTGGTCGGCCCGATAACGCCTCCCATGTTGCCTGACCAACAAAATTAAGTGATGCTGGCGTCGGCACAACGGTTATGGAATAGCCCCGGTCTTGCAAACGCCGTACGAGATCACAGGCTTTATATGCTGCAATTCCCGCTCCAACTCCGAGAACGACCTCGCGGGTGGTGGCAGTCATAAGAGTGGGTTGGTTATTTAAGCCGTTGGTTCGAGATTTTCAATCGTCAGTAAACCCTCATTTATTTCGCGCAAGGCGATCGAGAGTGGTTTCTCATGAACATGCGTCTCAACAAGTGGCCCAACATATTCAAGTAAACCTTCACCTAGCTGTGAATAGTAGGCATTAATCTGGCGTGCACGCTTTGCAGCATAGAGAACTAGGCTGTATTTTGATCCGCTCTTGTCGAGAAGTTCATCAATTGGTGGATTTGTTATGCCATCCATAGGTATTCCCCGCTCATATCTTCAACGTTCGTGTGGTCAAGAGGTCAATCCTATCAGTTGTTCCACAACTCGCTCGACCTGATCATTAACGATAACTACGTCGAAAGTCGAAGCGGCCAGCAGCTCTTCTTGGGCTAATTGTAGGCGCTCGGCACGGCGCGTAGGAGTATCGGTGCCACGACCTTCAAGGCGTGAAACTAACTCTTCCCACGATGGAGGAGCTAAAAAGATTAAAAGGGATTGGGGAATGTGAGATTTGACTTGTTTGGCACCATCAATCTCGATCTCTAAAAGTACATTTCGTCCAGCTCGCAGCGCCTCTTCAACGGATGCGCTGGGTGTGCCATATCTATTTCCAGCAAACTCTGCCCACTCTAAAAACTCATCACTACGCACACGCCTGGAAAACTCATCGTTGGTGATAAAAAAATAATCCACGCCATCATGTTCCTTGGCTCGCGGATCTCTTGTTGTTGCGGAAATACTCACCCAAAAATCACCTGAAGAGCGCAATCTGGCCGCGACCGTACTTTTGCCTACACCACCTGGCCCCGAGAGAACGAGAAGCTTTCCTGGATTTATGGCATGAGTCGATTTCATAAATTCGTTTCTTAGCTCTTTAATTTGGTGTCGACCTAGGCCGGCGATTCTACGTGTGGGAGAAATATTTAGCCGCTCCATTAATGCACTCGCACGGACTTTACCAACTCCAGAAAGCGCCTCCAATAATTCGCGGACCCGCATCTTGGCAATTGCATCCTCATTGGCGGCAATCTCAAGAACAGTATCTATTGAGAACTCTCCGCTTTTAATCTTTGCCTTTATTTCAGCTCGGCGTTTTCGTGATTGGCCTGCCTTAACGAGTGCGGCCGCACGTTCCTCTGGCGTAAGAATCGGTGGTGCACCCATAAATGAAATCTAACCTACTGGTTAAGTTTTAGAGAATCTGTGAGCTGATTAATTCGGTGCGCTCCCGCACGGCGCCCGCTCCCTGGTTCCAGAAGGAGGTTATTGGCCTTCCAATCACGACCAAATTTGCGCCTCGATCTATCGCCTCGCGTGGCGTCATTGTTCGTGATTGATCATCGTGTGTGAGCTCATTTGCTGGGCGAACACCAGGGGTAATGATTATCATCTCCTCTCCCATACTTTCGCGTATCGCAAGAATTTCCAGCGGCGAACAAACGATAGCTCGCGCTCCACCGGCCTCGGCACTTTTAGCCAATGTGACTGCGCTACTCAAGGCATTATCTTTAAAGCCTATCGATGCCACATCGCTATCGGAGAGTGAAGTCAGAATAGTGACACCAGTAATAAAGGTCGAAGGTAGTGCGGTAACTGCTGCAGCGACCATTGCACGTCCACCAGCTGCGTGCACCGTTAAATATTTCGGACGCAGGGAAGAAATTGCACGCGCGGCTCCACTGACGGTATGCGGAATATCATGAAGTTTTAAATCCAGAAAGATATCGCTTTCTGTCTCTTCTGAAATTGCTCTGACTCCATCGTGGCCACAGGTTAAGTAAAACTCCAAGCCCAATTTATAAACAGGAATTAGGTCCTGGGTTGCCCTCACCCAAGCGATAGCAACGTTCAAATCAAATGTATCAAGGGCCAGAATTATTGGTGCCTTCAATATCACGTTATGTAGCCTCCTGTGTTCGGTGGGCATAGCCGACAGCTTCGCGTAAGGAAGCAAATCCTTTTATTGTAAGCAACTCTTTAAGTTCATTGTGGATTGAAATGAGCGCGGTTGGATTTCCAAAGCTTGCTGTACCAATTGATACGCCACTTGCTCCAGCTAGAATCATCTCAAAGGCGTCACGCCCAGTTGATACTCCTCCCATTCCAAGAATTGGAATTTTCGGAAACGCCTCATGAACTTGAAATACGGCACGAACTGCAATGGGTTTAATGGCAGGTCCGGAAAGGCCACCAGTCTTTGCGCCTAAATGTGGACGCATTGTCTCTGTGTTAATTACCATCCCCAGTACGGTATTGATAAGGGCTAAGGCATCGGCACCTGATTCAATAACTGATTTCGCGATTGCAACTAAATCGGTTACATCTGGTGAGAGCTTAACGATAATCGGTAACTCGCCACCGATTACTCGGCGAACACCATCGACCACGCGACGTGCGGCATCGCTATCGCACGCAAAAACCATTCCACGGTTTTCAACATTGGGACAGGAAATGTTAACTTCAATTGCACTTATTCCCGCGACTGAACGCAGTTTTCTGGCCAAGA
>JANLPM010000048.1:0-3609 GCA_031367265.1 Actinomycetes bacterium | reverse complement strand
GCAATTACCTGAGGGGGTTTCAATCACTACCGCGGGTGAAGTCGCGGCACTAGCACGGTGGAAATATTTTCAGAAAAATGGTTTAAATAATTACGATATTGATCGAAATTTGCCTGGTATAGATGGTACGAGCAAACTCAGTGCCCATATAAAGTGGGGAGAAATACATCCTCGAACACTGTTGACTCCACTTGGTGAAAGTAAGGCACACGATACTTTTAGAAAGGAGATTGCTTGGCGAGAGTTTTATGCCGATGTGCTATTTAACAATCCGGACACTGATGTGGATTATTACACTCCACGTTTTTCTCAAATGCGCCACGACAAACCCGAGGCGAAATTTAATGCCTGGAAGGCCGGTCAAACGGGGTTTCCTTTTGTGGATGCTGCTATGCGCCAGTTGGTACAAGAAGGATGGATGCATAATCGAACCCGCATGATCGTTGCCTCATTTTTAGTTAAGGACCTGCACCTTGAATGGCAGTTGGGTGCAGATTTTTTCAAAGAACATCTCATTGATTTCGATGTTGCCTCGAATGCCCATGGTTGGCAGTGGACGGCCGGTTGTGGAACCGATGCTTCGCCGTATTACCGCATTTTCAACCCAATCGAGCAAGGTAAGCGTTTTGATGCACATGGTGATTACATCCGTCGATATGTTCCCGAGCTTGCCCACTTGAAGGCCGAACAGATTCATGAGCCGTGGTTAGCTGCCAATGGATATAACAACGGTTACCCTCGCCAAATCGTTGATCATGGTACTGAGCGATTAGAAGCCCTTGCCAGACTAAAGGAGATTAAGGCCGATAAACCCCTAGACCCTCGCGCTTAGCTCGATACATCGCATCGTCGGCTCGGCGCAGTAAATCAGGGGCTCCATTATTTGCAGCGACTCCGATACTCACACCGATTTTAATATGTTGGCTTTCTACATCAAACGGATAGCTCACAGTTGCACGCAATGCCAAAGCTACATCCATGGCCGACTCGTAACTTCCTTCAAATAAAACACCAAATTCGTCTCCGCCCAATCGTGCAAGTAAAGCCCCATCAGGTAAAGCTCGTCCAAAACGAAGTGCAACTTGCTGTAAAACTTTATCACCCGCGGCATGTCCGTGCGCGTCATTGACAGGTTTAAATCCATCGAGATCTAAAAGCATGAGGGAACCATCTTTACCCATAAAATTTTCAATTTCGGATATTAGCGTGCGCCTATTTGGTAGGCCAGTTAATTCATCAGTCCTGGCCAAAATTTGTTCATGGCCGAAGTTTTTTGCAGTTTTTAACGCGATTGTCATGCGGATAAAAGCTAAAATTAAGGTACTTATAGTTGGAAGTAGAACATAGCTTGGAAAATATCCTGGCCGTAAGGCAATTAGGGCCAAAATCGTTGCGCTTAAGAAGACCGAAAGTGTTATAAGTATAGGATTCGCATTTCTATTCTCTACGAACCCCGAATTTCTCTGCCATAAACTCATGGAAATTAGAAGCAGACCTACTAGCCAGCCGTCATCGACGAGAGAGCCAAAAGTATATGTTCCATTGATATTCATTCCAAGGAAAAGGTAATCACTTACTGAAAAAATTACAGCACCAAGAATGAACATGCTTCCGCGTCTTGAAATTCCGCGAACCAATACCAAGGTGAAAATAAGTGAAAGCAAAATCAAATCTGCAACTGGGAAAGTAATTGAAAAGAAATTCTGCCCTAATCCAGCACCATTATGTGGCAATACCCGCTCTAGAGCCAGCGTGGTACCTAAAGTGCCAAACCCCAAAGCGATAATAAGTGCATCGAAAATTTCAAGCCTTGAGAATGTTTGGTTTTGTGAAATTATTTTCGGTAAACCTATGATGATAATGGGATAGAAGAGAAGGTAGGCAGTATTAGAGAATAACTGCGTCGGAATGGCAATGAAGTAATAAGTAGTAAAACTCGAGATTAGCGAGCCAATCAGCCAAAGAGTAATTGCCGCGGCAATAAAGGAGTGTCCAAATCGATTATTGTTTCTCGGTGCGAAAATCACGATTGCGATAGCGCAGAGTGGAATGAAGTTATATAGGTAGAGCTCGCTCCATAAACCTTTAGTGTGGGGAAGTAGATTAAGAATCAAGTGAATTCCCAAAAGTATTGGACCCACTAACTGAACCGACCACCTGCGCATTCACTCACCGTAGGCACACCTTCAGCACAGATGAATAGGGAAATCCCCGCTACCGTCCTAGGTAGCGGGGATTTTCCATAAAACCTCGTCGAGGTCTTATAAACCCTTTGTGCAAATTAATAGCGCTGTGGATTTGGTACTGTCTAAGCCTGCTGCTAATTCAGCCGGCTTATTCATTGCAATTAACTTTGAAGCCTCGAGTTTACGAATGGTGCTAATAGTGCTATTTATTTTGCTTGTGTATGCGCGAATGGCTGAGGTCCACGAACCAACAGCATCTGAGAAAGCTTTCTTAACTTTAACTAATTGCAGCGCCGCCGCCGGATCAGCAGGAACAGGTAGCAAAAGTACAGCAGCCAACTTAACCTTAGCTGCAGCTTCACGCGCCGTTGCGGTATCTAATTTAACTTGAATTGCGGCCATATTTGTATTCTCACTCGCAATTCCAAGATCTATGACGGGAATCTGGGCGCTGTAGTTAGCGGAAATTGTCGCTGCAGTCTTCTTAGCTTTTAAGTAGTTGTTGGCTGCGACAAGGCAGTCATTTGATAGCCACGTTAATTTGACGCTCGTGGATAAAGGATTCTTTGTGCACTTGTATTTTCTTCCGCTAACGGTAGCTGAAGCGCCAGATTTGGTACAAGAAACTCCGTTTGAGATAGGTACCGCAGTAGCCGGTGAGGCAGTAAAAATCGCTGCAGCGACGAGGAGAACAACACTCAATAATGAAAACTTACGCATAAAAACCCCCAAGTTGAATTCGGTGCAATCTTAGCCAAATCTCCTTTGAAAACTCTGGTTTTCCGCCAAGAAGGCTAAGAATTCACTGTGAGTTTACCTAGAAGTTTATCTGCGCGCCTTCACCCTTACCTTCATACCAAAATTTCGAACTAGAGGTCGCGGCGCGTATTTCATTATAAACATTAATACTTGGTATTGCCGACCTGGAATCGAGAGCGCCTTGCCGCCAAGGGTATCCAGCCAAGCTTTTTCAACAAGGGTGTCAGCGTTCAACCACATAAATGCAGGAAGCCCTTTCATTGACATGTGGGCCCTTTGATGAAACTCAGTACGAGTAAAACCCGGGCACAGTGCACATATTTTTACCTTCGTATCAGCGAGTTCGGTGTGTAGCGATTCAGATAGAACAGTTAAGTAGGATTTCGATGCGCTGTATGTGCCACCTGCCATAAAGCCTGCCACGGATGAAACATTAATGATGATGCCTTTGTCCCGTAATTTCATTCCCTTGAGAGCTACATGCATAAGGCGCATCGGTGTCCGGACTAAAACATTAAGCAGGTTTTGCTCCGTATCCAACTCACTTACTGTAAATGCTTTCTTAATTCCGAAACCGGCGTTATTGATGAGTACATCTATCTCGTGAGTTGCGATGTAATTCTCGATTAGTGCACAACCCTCATCTGTAGAAAGGTCGGCTTGC
>JANLPM010000046.1:0-1873 GCA_031367265.1 Actinomycetes bacterium | reverse complement strand
AGGTTTTGCCGGTCCGGGCTCTTTTGCAGAGTATGTACAAATACCCAACGCCGATTTCAACCTGGTGGCGATTCCAGAAAATATGTCCTTTGATATTGCAGCTTCCCTAGGTTGCAGATTTGCAACTTCTTACCGCGCGCTTGCCTTAATTCACCCACCTAAAACTGGTGAAAGCGTTGCCATCTTTGGTTGTGGCGGAGTCGGCTTAGCTGCCATCATGATTGCTAAATCGCGCGGTGCCCATGTAATCGCAGTAGATATATCCAAAGCGGCGCTCGATATTGCGCTAACAATGGGTGCCGATGTAATTATAAATTCTAAAAGTAAAGATCCGATTGATGAAATTAAAAACTTAACTGGTTCGGGAGTGGATATAACGGTCGATGCGCTCGGCAGTATTCCAACAGCAGATGCGGCCATCCGCTCGTTACGCCGGGGTGGCCATTACTTGCAAATTGGACTACTCCTGCCACCCGCAATAAAAGAGCGCGCCACCATTCCAATGCATGTCCTCATCAGTCGGGAACTACACGTACATGGAGTACATGGCATGGCAGCTGCAGATTACCCAAAGATGATGAATGAAATTGCATCCGGTCTTCTTCACCCAGAGAAGTTAATGGCTGGAAAGATCTCTCTCGAAAGCGCACCAAAGGCGCTAGTGGCAATGGATGAGGCACGAAGTGCGGGAATTACTATTATTAATCCCTAGATAAAGTGGACTAATCCTTTAGTTCTATGAAAATGGCATAAGTATCTGTCTGCGCAATTTCATCTCTTGAAGCTCAAATTTGGGATGAATTCACAGTGAGGTACCTGAGAATATGCCTAGAATCCGAGTTTTTATCAATTATTTCTCGATGCCCACGCTAGGTTTCGCGAATGGAAAATATTCAAGACCATTTACATAAGTCATTTCATGACAATAAATTACTGGTTAAAGTTCCTCAAATCACTATTTACTTCTGGATTATTAAGGTTCTTTGTACAACTGTGGGTGAGACTTTCGCTGATTACTTGAATACCACGCTGGGATTTGGGCTCAATGGAACAACGGTATTTACTCTTGTACTTCTCGTGGTAGTTCTAGCATTTCAATTTAGATCAAAGGCGTATAAACCAGTTCTTTACTGGCTTGTTGTCGTACTTATATCGATCACCGGGACGCTTTTTACCGATAATCTTTCTGATAATTTCCACGTTTCACTTGTGACCTCAAGTATCATTTTCGCAATTTGCTTAGCCCTCACTTTTATAATCTGGTACAGCTCTGAAAAAACAATTGCCATTCATACGATTCACACGAATAGACGCGAGGCTTTCTACTGGCTCACAATCCTGTTCACGTTTGCATTGGGTACAGCAACCGGAGATTTAGTTGCGGAGCGATTTGACCTCGGTTATGCAGTCTCATTCTTCATCTTCGCCGCAATTATTCTCGTTGTTAGTGTGCTCTGGGAGTTCAATTCTATAAATCACGTTTTTGCTTTTTGGACAATATATGTCTTTACGCGCCCGCTTGGAGCTTCGATTGGTGACCAAATGTCTCAGAGCGATTCTAAATATGGAGGTTGGGGATTAGGTACTACTAAGACCAGTATTATTTTTCTTTCGGCAATCACCATAATGGTAATTTATTTGGTTCGTTCCAAGCGAGATCAAATCACGTTGAGTGGTGAAGAAATTTCGGAGTTATCGCTGAAATAGCAGAGCTTCGTCCATTGTCATAGGTTTTCCTTTCTAGCTCACGGAGTCTAAGTAATAGCGAATTTGTATGGCAGTTGCCGCGCCTTCACCAACTGCCGATGCCAATTGTTTGGTGGAACCCGCGCGCACATCACCGGCCGCAAAAACCCCGGGAATAGAAGTTCTA
>JANLPM010000112.1:0-10404 GCA_031367265.1 Actinomycetes bacterium | reverse complement strand
CAAAAAATGAATAGTGAAGAGCCCGATCCTGATGGTGAAATTATGTTAGGAATTTCATCATTGGAAAAAGATGCCCAGCGATTGCATGACTGGGCGCGCAAACCTGGTGTCTCGGGCGATCGTGATGACGCCCCCGAAGTTGATCGCAGAGTGTGGGCGGCAAACTCAGTTTCAGGGCGTGAATGCGTGGGTGCCGACAAATGTGCTTTCGGCGTTCAATGCTTTGCAGCTAAGGCTAAAGGGATGGCCCAATTGGCCGATGTTGTGGTGACAAACCATACTTTGCTCGCCATCGAAATCGTGGATTCGCATCCAATATTACCCGAGCGCGATGCCGTTGTTCTAGATGAAGCCCATGAGTTCATGGATCGGGCAACCCAAGCCGTAACTGAAGAGTTAACTTCAGCGCGTGTTTTGCGAGCTTCGGCAATGGCCCGTAAGTTCATGCCAGGAAAACTCGCGGATAATTTTCATAAAGCCGCAAATGATTTCCACGAGGCAATGGTCGATTACGGTGAATCAATTCGTGGAGATTTCAATTCGCAGGGTCGATTAAAAGAAATTCCACAATCCCTTGAATCACCGATACGAAAAATTCGCGAAAGCGCGCAGGCTATTACGCAGTTTTTATCGGCAGATGATGAGATTATCGATACAGATATCTTGGCCGAACGTGCGCGAGTTAAAGGCGCAGTCAGCGAGATTTCGACGACGGCAGCAACTCTATTGAAACTCAGCGATGGTTTTGTGTTGTGGTATGAACCTACTTTTTCAACTCTCTACCTTGCTCCATTATCGGTTTCAGAGGTTTTGCGTGAAAATCTTTTAACTAAAACGCCAGTCATTGCCACTTCAGCCACGCTCACAATCGGCAAATCTTTTAACGCCTTAGCTAAAAGCATTGGCTTCTTAGTTGGGGATGATTTAGAGCGGGATGTTGCTCAGGTTGACAATGGATCTAGCGGCGACGTTGATCCTGCAAAAGTTCAAATGCTCGATGTTGGTTCGCCTTTCGACTTTGCCAACCAAGGAGTTTTATATCTGCCAAAACATTTACCAGAACCCGGGCGTGAAGGTCCAAGTTCTCAAGCGCTGACAGAACTTGGCGAATTAATTGAAGCCGCCGGCGGGCGCACGTTGGCTTTGTTTTCATCGTGGCGAGGAGTAGAGGCCGCCGATGCGCATCTAAGAAAAGTATTAGCCGAACTTCCAATTAAGATTTTTACCCAAAGGCGTGGCGATTCAGTTGGTCCACTTGTTGAACGTTTTGCAAAAGATGAAACCTCGATACTGCTCGGGACAATGTCACTGTGGCAGGGAGTCGATGTGCCGGGAAATAGTTGCATCTTGGTTGCAATCGATCGTATTCCATTTCCACGACCCGATGAGCCGGTTATGTCGGCGCGGGCAGCAGCCGTCGATGCCATAGGGGGCAGTGGGTTTATGCAGGTTTCCCTACCCCGTGCGGCATTACTTTTGGCGCAAGGAACTGGTCGCTTGATAAGAGCCGTTGAAGATCGTGGTGTAGTTGCAATTTTGGATTCGCGAATAATTACTAAGCGATATGGCAACCTCCTTTTAAACTCAATGCCACCTCTTTGGCGAACTTCGGAGCGAGAAGTTGTCATGGAATCGTTGCGCAGGCTTAACCAAAGCGTGAAAGAATAGCCCGATGCCACATATTCAGACCCGTACGTTGGCCGAGCACCGTGATTGGCGACGAGCCCAACTAATTGACGCCGCGGCCGCAATAGCACTTGAATCAGGTGGAAGTGCGATCACTGTTGCAGCCGTTGCCCAACGCGCAGGTTTAGCTAGAACTTCGGTCTATGAATACTTTAGTAGTAGCTCTGATTTAGTTGCCGATTTAGTAATCGATGAGTTAAGAAATTTCGCTTCCATGTTGCAAGCTGCGGTAGGAGACTGCACAGATCCATTTGCTTGTATCGATTCATGGGTGACTGGAGCTTTGCGATACATCGCAGATGGACGGCATTTACTGGCAAAAGCGCTTAATGCCACCTCTTTACCCGAAGCGCGCGCCGCCACAATTGGCGCTGCGCACCGGGCTTTACTTGCACCTTTACATAAAGCTTTAGAGGAAATTGGAGTCACAGATATTGTTCAAGCCCTTGCTTATATTCAAGCTACTACTGATGTAGCGGCAAAGAGAATTGAAGCCGGCCATGATGCAGAGAGCGAGATTAAATCTGCAACTCAATTCTGCATCAATGGCCTAACTTCACGCTAATTTCTACGCTTATTTACCTTTAATTGTGTAAGTTGTTTTTAGCGGCTTCCACAATCCTGGACTACCTGGAGCCGAGACGAGAATCTTGCAGGTTCCTTTTTTAACGGTAATTGCCCCATTGCTCACCGTGCATCCACCGGTTGTCTTATACGTTACCTGTGCGCCGAAGTTGGTGAGTGAGGTAGTTACCACTTTTTTGCCTCTAGCCAGAGTAGTTGGGGCGTTAAAGTTAACCAGGCTTTGAACCCCAAGAGTTAACTCAATTGGAAAGTGCGCGGTTAAGCCGCTTGCTGTAGTTGTGCCGGCCGATGTAATTGCGATATCACAAAAGCCAGTACCTTTAAGCGCAGTAATCTGCATTCCAGCAAGTGCGCAAGCAGGTGCAAGTGAGGCATAACTCAATACTGCTCCAGCTTTAGACGTCGCTGCCAGTGTTGCAGGTGCTCGATATCCAAGCTTTATTGGTTGTTTTGAGCTCAATGCAACGCCGTTAATGGTGGCGGTTATTTCATCGGCAGGCAGAGTAGTTGTTCCTGGTGTGCCGGCTTTGAAAGTGAGTGCGATGAACTGGTCCTCACTTACATCGGTAGGAGCCGTGTGATCAAAGCGCAAGAAAACTCCACACTTTGATACCGTGCAATCGACGAGAGTTGTTCCAGATGTAAACACTCCAGTGGGTTTAAACACAATGTCGGCAGTTGGGGCAAATGAAGCGTTCTTATCGGTGGAGACCCAAAGTTCGGCTGCCTTATTGCATAGCGTTGGACGCGTACCGACCGGGGATTCAACGCACTCTTGCAGATACAAACCCGCTTTAGTCGGAAAGTTCGAAAGAGCGATATGAACGGTAGCCGTTGCTGAGTCAAGATTTGTCAGCGGACCACCTAGGAATTTTGTCTCAGCTGCTTGAGAATGAGTTGGCATTAATAATGAGATTGCCAGTGCAATAACTACCGAGATCTTTTTCATTCGTGCTCCTTCTTATCTGATTGCGATTGGGATGAATAGGTCAAAACTTCTATCGTCACTGCGCAAGTGATCGGCGCGAACCGTAATTGCACATTTAACTTTGCTGCAATCGAACTTTCCAATCATCTTGGAAATCTTTAACTTTTTAGTAAAGCGTCCTCCAGGTAAATAACCTTCGGCTAAACCCACACCGTAAGGAGGTGGATTCGATGAGATCCAAAAAGATGCCTCTCCTGTGCCAGCTTTATTGACGCCCCCACCGCATGGCGTTGGTGGGGCACCCGTTTTCGGAACCACACAAAATCCGAGATAGATCCCCACGGTCTCATCAAAGTGGTTGCCGGTGACGGTAACCATCGCTCCAGATTTAGCAGTCGTGATCGCTGCAGTTAAACTCTGGCCTGCTCTGCCTTTTACTGTCTTCGCCGCCGCATCAGCGTCAGTGATCAGTGCAACTGAAAGGCCCATCACAATCAATGCGACCACGAACCTCTTCATGGAATGAACTGTAGAGGCCCGCTAGAGTGAAGATATCCGACAAGTCTTGCTAACGTGTCAGTGAAAGCTTTGGCAGACTGCCCTCGTGAGAAAATTCGCCTTATTGCTGACTTCACTCCTGCTGCTATCTGGCTGTACTTCTTCTCATTCAACTCACAGTTACACAATTTCGCAAAGCGATGTGAGTTCAGTTGTTCTTAACCACCACACAAAATTTAAACTCGCTAGAGTTGTTGTGTTGGCTAATGGTGTCGCTGAAATTATGAACTCACTTGATGCCAAATCGATTCTTGTAGGTCGCGATATTTCTAGCAGTGAAGATGCACTTAAAGATATACCGATAGTTACATCGGGTCACCAAGTAATCTCTGAAAGAGTAATCGCCTTAAAACCAGATCTCGTAATAATCGATGCATCAACTGGCCCAAAGGCGGCCCTTGATCAAATAAGCGGCGCCGGAATTAAGATTGTGCAAACCCCTGAGAGTTGGACCCTTAGAGATATTCCCAAGAAGGTAATGGCAGTTGGCGTGGCAATTGGTGCGCCAGATCAAGCAAAAGCTCTGAATGAAGAGATCGCTAAAGCCACTCAATCAGCGAGAGTTAGTAACTCTCCTCGTATTGCTTTTCTTTATTTACGGGGGAGCAGTTCGATATATTTAATCGGTGGACCTGGCTCAGGCGCCGATTCATTAATTGAATCAATTGGCGGAATAGATGTGGGTGCAATGAGCCTGAAGCGTGCCTTTAATACCCTTACACCTGAGGCGCTCGCATCTGCCAATCCCGATGTAATTCTCGTTATGAGTAAAGGTTTGGAATCAGTTGGAGGAGTAGCAGGTCTGTTGAAATTACCCGGTGTTGCGCAAACAAATGCCGGTAAGAGCGCACGGTTCATTGATGTCGATGATTCACTTTTACTCTCCTTTGGTCCACGCACACCCGCATTGCTCAAAGCCCTTTATAATGCAGTTAAAAAGTTAATGCCATGAAAAAAATCGCGGTCGTAACTAATTCAATTGTGCTCATTATTTTTATTCTCCTTGCACTTTCAGTTGGAGCAACTCATATTGATCATTTCTGGTCAGCCATAACGCACCCGAATTCCAATGAAATACTCTGGCAAATTCGTATGCCACGAGTATTCGCTGCAGTTTTGGTAGGTGCATCTCTTGGGATAGCTGGGCTAATGGCACAAGGTGCATGCAATAACGCTTTAGCAGAGCCGGCAATTCTTGGGACTTCAGCAGGGGCCTCATTCGGCGCCGTAACGGCCGTGCTTATCGGTGTGGTTCAAGTGGGTTCATTAGGAGCGATCGCATGTGGGGCTATTGGGGCGCTCCTTGCGACGGCTTTAACTTTCAAATTGGCATCCCTTCGAAGCAACCTTTCATCCTTTGCACTCATCATTGTTGGAATAGCAGTCTCAGCATCAATTACTGCAATTGTTGGTCTGGCATCAACAATGGTGACACGCGCCGATGCTCGTTCAATATCATTCTGGAATTTCGGCTCGCTTTCATTAATAACTAATCAAAATTTAATTGGCCTATTCTCAATCGCCATCATTGGTGGCGCAATTGCTTGGAAGATTGCACCTGCACTTGATCTACTCTCACTAGGAGATGCCACGGCATTTCACTTAGGTGTCGATGTCGCAAAATTGCGAATGTGGGCGCTGATTGCGCTCTCAATTTTAGCCGGTGGAGCAGTGAGCACTGTCGGCACAATCGCCTTTCTTGGTTTAGCAGCGCCACACATCGCCCGCTTTATATATGGCCCGGCCCATCGATTTTTGATATTTCAAAGCGCTTTAATTGGCGCCACACTCTTAGTGCTTGCCGACACTGCGGCGCGAACGATTGCCGCGCCTAATGAGCTACCCATCGGGCTTGTGACGTCCTTACTTGGCGCACCAATATTGATCGCCTTAGTAGCTGGCAGAAATACCACGTGGCGAACTCCATGATCACTATTACAGATCTAACGCTCGTGCGCGATGGGCGTGACATTATCTGCAATTTCTCAGAGCAGATTCCGACGGGATCGATAACTGTCATTATTGGTCCCAATGGTTGTGGTAAATCGACTTTATTGGCGGGGCTTGCGGGGGATATTGTTCCAAGTAAAGGCACAGTAATAATCGATGAAATAAATCCCACAATTTCCTCAGCCCGTAAATTAGCCACATTGCGTGCGATGTCGATGCAGAATCAGTTCTATACGTTGGGTTTTACCGTTCGACAAGTTATTGAGATGGCCGGTCCGTCGAAACAGATTATGGAGAAGCTGCATTTAAACCAGATCGCCGGTCGTCATGTCACGACGCTATCTGGTGGTGAGTCACAACGAGTTTCAATTGCTCAAGCCATCGCCCAAGCAACTCCAGTGCTTTTGCTTGATGAGCCTTTTTCAGCTCAAGATGTAGATAGTCGAAAGCGCATTATTGATCTATTGAAAGCCTTAGCTCAGAGCGGCATAACGATAGTCGTTGTGGCTCACGCCAATGAAAGTGATTTGTCATGGGCCGATAAGATCATTAAGAATTTTGCGTAACTCAGGCCATGAGTTACTAAAACTCAAGTGAAGATTTAAATGTGCAACTTCGTCAATATCGACCCAACGGACTTCATGAGATTCATCATTGATTTCATGTGCAATTAAATCCACCGTTGCACGCGCGATTACAGTGTCATATTGCCAATTACCATGAGAGTCACTAAAAATCTGTATAGGGGTTAGGAATAGTGGATCGATGCCAGTCTCTTCAATCGCCTCTCGAATTGCCCCTTGAGTAACGCTCTCATGACTATCACGAGCACCTCCAGGGATTCCCCATGTATCACCGTTGTGAACCCAGGGCGCGCGATGTTGCAAGAGGATTTCTCGACCCCGCAGTAACAAGATTCCGGCGGCGCCGTTTAAGCCCCAGTGCTTATTGCCGCAGTCGCACAACACCCAGCCATCTCCGTCACGCGCAACCATGGAACAAGAGTGTCATAACTATCCACAGTTAGTGGCGTGAGGTGCGGTATAGGTCGGCTCTCGCACTTATCGTCTAGCGCATGAAAGCCTTAATAATTCTAAGTTTTACCCTTTTTCTAGGCATACCATCTACAGCTTTTGCTGATTGCAGCGACAAAGCTTGCGTTAATGTTTTTACCAAGGACAATCAAATCATCATCGAGGCGCATAAAGGCGTGAGTGGTGTGAGCACTAAAAAAGCGGCAAGACCTAGAGCCTCCGCCACTCCCACATTATGGTTTCCACCAAAAACCTCGCCGGCCCCTAAACCTTATGTAAAGCGCACCTATAAACCGCGCACCGCGCGAGCTCACACTGTTATAAAGACGGCCAATCTTAGTGACCGCTTGACGAAGTTAGTTCCAACTGGCGGCGTCGCTTTTCAACCCGAATTTGACGCGCTCACTAACGTTCCGGTGATTTATTGGATAGATGTCCCACAAATTTTTCAAAGCAGAGTCAACATTATCGGTGAAGTTGTCGACGTTGCTCTTCGCCCAGCTTTTATCTGGTCTTTCGGAGATGGCTCTATGTGGGCCACAACAAATCCGGGAGCTGCCTTCCCCAATCAATCCATCACACATACCTATGCGCGTCCCGGCACTTACGTGGTCAGCGTCATTACAACGTGGAACGGCAGTTTCACACATAACGGCGCTGCACGTGCGATAAGCGGAAAAATCATAAAAACCTCAGTGGCACTCGTCACCGTTGTATCGGCCCCAACACGCTTTACGAAATGAGAAGATGATGACAACTGAAAAAGAAGACCTAGCCATAAACTCAATTGCTCAGGCTTTTGAGAGCGAATTTATTGGGTTGGTTAAGAGTTTTGCTGTGATTGAAGAATCTCCCGATATCAGTGCATGCCAACGAGATGGTGCAACGGCAGTCATTGATTTAGCAGTTGAATTTGAAAAATTTAATCAATCATGCACAATGGAAAATTTCGCTAAGGTTTTAGGTCGGCTCAGTGATATTCAAGTCCGTGACTTTGCGCTGGGCTCACACAACCGCGAAAGCTTTCTCACCTACTTTGCGATGTGGCGATATTTATTACAAATTGCCCCCGTCGGATTTGTGGCTCCAGTTGCCTGCCTATTTGCGACCCTTGCCTATGAGCGCGGGGATACTCCACTGGCTTATCGCGCCTTGGATCGAGCAACTCTAGATCAACCCGATTACTCCCTCACTGTATTATTACGACGAGTCTTTGGTTCAGGCTGGCCCGCTGCCGCCTTTGCCGCAATGCGAACTGAACTACACCCTAAGGTCACCGCAGGAATTTTCGAATAATCCACCTCATCTGTTAGAGTCCACCCAGGTCACGAGTTCTAGTGTTTAGCCCCGGCTTACTAGACGGCAACCCTCCACCACGGTGGGGTGCTCCGGGTGAAGACCAGATCGATAGCAACAACGCCATCGATAAGCGTGGATCACTCGAACCGTATTAACAGCGCCGACGTTGGCATACGTAGATGAGTGGTCCCATTACTGGGAGGAATACATTTAATGTCATCATTTACATTTGAAGAAGCCGCTTTTGAAACCCGCCAGATTCATGCCGGTCAAATCGCAGATCCAACTACTGGCGCTCGCGCGCTACCGCTGTATCAGACAACTGCCTATCAATTTCGCGATACGAAGCATGCAGCAGATTTATTTGGGCTCGCTGAGCTTGGAAATATATATACCCGCATTATGAATCCAACTCAAGATGTTGTTGAAAAGCGAATTGCATCCCTGGAAGGTGGTGTTGCCGCGTTGCTATTAGCATCGGGTTCAGCGGCGACTACTTTTGCAGTTCTGGCAGTTGCAACGTCGGGGGATCACATAGTTTCATCAAAATATCTCTACGGTGGCACTTACAACTTATTTCATTACACGTTGCCAACTTTTGGAGTCGAGGTCACTTTCGTTAATAATCCGAATGACCCAGAAGAGTGGCGCAAAGCGGTACGTCCAAACACGAAAGCTTTTTTCGGCGAGACGATTTCAAATCCTAACAATGACATTTTAGATATTGCCGCCGTTGCTAAAGTTGCGCACGAGAACCATGTCCCATTAATTGTCGATAACACCGTTGCTACTCCATATTTAATTAAACCGATTGAATTCGGCGCCGATGTTGTTGTACATTCGGCAACTAAGTTCCTGTCCGGCCACGGTAATGCGGTAGTAGGAGCGATTGTTGATTCTGGAAACTTTGATTACGCACTCTACCCAGAGAAATTTACCAGCTTTAATACTCCTGATCCCTCTTATCATGGTCTGGTTTACGCCCAAGCCCTCGGAGTGGGTAGCGCATTCGGAGCAAATCTGGCGTATATCTTTAAAATCCGCTTGACCTTGCTACGCGATATAGGCGCGGCTGTAAGTCCATTTAACGCTTGGCTACTTGCGCAGGGTTTAGAGACACTGACCCTTCGCATGAAACAACATGTGGAAAATGCTAAAGCCGTTGCAACGTGGCTTGCCGTTCATCCGCAAGTTGAAAAAGTAAATTATTCGTGGCTTCCGAATTCGCCGTATAACGCACTGGCCACAAAGTATGCGCCAAAGGGATCTGGTTCGGTTCTTTCCTTTGAAATCAAAGGCGGGATCGAAGCGGGTAAGAAATTTGTGGAGGGTTTAGCCCTTCATTCTCATGTTGCTAATATCGGCGATGTGCGATCGCTCGTCATTCATCCAGCATCTACAACGCATTCGCAATTATCTGCCGAAGAGCTACTCGATGCGGGAGTTAATCCTGGATTAATCCGCTTATCGGTTGGCTTAGAAGATATAGAAGATATTAAGGCAGATCTAAACGATGGCTTTGCTGCCGCGAAATAGTCAAACATCTTTCTATGAGCGATCACAAGAAGTTAGTCACGGGTGCATGGCTTGAACACCATGCACCCGGCGATCGCGTGTTCCGCAATATAGGCGAACTCGTCCTAGAAAGCGGTGAAACGTTAGAAAATATCACCATCGCCTATCACAGTTGGGGTCAACTCAATGAAAAGAGAGATAATGCGATTTTAGTCAATCACGCTATGACTGGCTGGTCCGACGTTGCACAGTGGTGGCCATCGATGGTGGGACCAGGTCTGCCATTTGATAGTGATAAGTATTTTGTGCTCTGTCCCAACGTTATTGGTGGATGTCAGGGCTCGACTGGACCTTCATCCCTGGCACCCGATGGTCAAAGATATGGATCACGTTTTCCATCTCTGACGATTAGGGACATGGTGGCTGCCGAACTTGCCTTTACAGATGCACTGGGGATTTCACAGTACCGGCTGGCAGTTGGCCCATCACTTGGAGGAATGCGTGCACTTGAGTGGGCGGTGGCCTTTCCCACGCGCGTAAGTGCAATTTGTACAATTGGCTCATCGGCCGTAGCAACGGGCGATCAGATCGCAACCTCTTCCATTCAAATTCGAGCTATTAAATCTGATCCTAATTTTCACGGCGGGGATTACTATGACAAATCATCTGGCCCGATAGAGGGCATGGGGATTGCCCGGCGGATTGCACATTTGACCTATCGAACCGAGGCCGAAATGGATATTCGATTTGGACGCGAACTACAGGGTGATGACACAGGACGCTTTGCAGTAGAGTCATATTTGGATCATCAGGCCGTAAAACTAGCCAAGCGATTTGATGCCAACACAT
>JANLPM010000290.1:0-2495 GCA_031367265.1 Actinomycetes bacterium | reverse complement strand
CGTACCAGCGCTAACTGTTTTACCGGTGAAGCGGGTGGATTTCCACACTCCAGAACTCTTAATTTGAATTGAAACGGTAATTCCTGATTTAGCTGGTTTGAGGGCACCGAAGAAGGTTAATAACTCTTCAGTTGCCGACGGCGTTTGTTGAACTGTTAGTGAAAGTTGTGATGTACCAGCTAATGCAGTCGGTACATTAAGACTCAAAAGCCCAAGGGAAAGAGCGGCAACAATTGCACGGATTTTCATTGCTCGGCAATTTCAACATTAATATCCAGCACCTCTTTGACTACCGAGATTAATAATTGATGGTGCTTTATTCGGGTAGTTGAATATTCATGGGCAGCCCCAAGTTTTCGAGAATCAGTGAAATCAAGAACCAAGGTTTTTGCGTCAAAAGCAGCGATCCGGGCGTCAAAAAAAGCTAACCATGCCACTCGATCTGCTTGCAGCAGTGCATCTAGAACTTCGTTCCAGCGTCTGCGGATTTCGATGAGCTCCATAATGGGCAACTTTACCCGTGAAAACTGGGAGAACTCTGCGCTAGTGGTGAGGCGCGCCTAACCACCGGTAATACTCATTGACCAATTGCACGCGCATATTCTTGTTGCGATCGGGTTGAATATTGAACTCTTGGGCCACACGAGAGATAATCTGCTCTACGGATTTTTCACTCACGTAACGCATTCGACCGATATGGGCATTTGTTAAGCCATCAGCGACCAATCTCAGAGTCTGAACTTGTACGTCAGTGAGTTGAGCAAGCAGACCATGAAGAGATTTCTCTTTAATGGAGACGCTTCCATTTATCCAAGAGACTTCATGATTTTCAACTGCCGACACCTTAGCTTCAGAAATAGCTGCACATAAAACTAAAAGATCAGTAGCCGACTTTTTGAGGATTACCTTACTGCCCGTCGGAATATCGATATGTCTGTCGCCGAGTAGTCTGACATCAGAGCAACTTTCTAAAATTACAATTCCGACCGTGGGTTTGGACTTTCGTAGATTTACCGCAATCTTAATCGCCGATATTCCTGCGATATGCATATCGAGAAGAACGACGTCTGGCTGAAGTCTATGCAAGAGGGTAAGCGCTACGCTCTCGCTTCGTGCCTCACCAATAATATCCATCTCATGCAGTCTCAGTGCTGGTACTAATGTTGAAAGTTCGAATCCATCATCAACAACTACCAAGACCCGTTCATTCATAAAAAGATGGTAGCAACAAAGAAATTTCGGCGTGTAGTTAAAGAATCTAATTAAGTAATTGAGAGATGGCACCTGAGATTTCTGTGACAAGCATCTCAGCAGATATGGGGCCACCCCTAGATGCAATCTTTGCGGCTTGTGCATGAATGAATGCGCCTGTTGCTGCAACTTCAGCTAACCGATTTACATCGTTTAATATTTCAACCGTATTTGTTGCAACTAATGCGCCAATAATTCCGGAAAGAACATCACCAGTGCCTGCAGTTGCCAGCCATGGCGTGGCCAAAGGAAGTTCGATGAGTAGCGCGTCATTAGCAACGACTGTATTAGAGCCCTTTAAAAGAACAGTCACGCCTAGTGTGTGGGCGGCAATTTGCACCCATTTCCTTGGGTCCCCCTCGATAGCTTCTACCGATACCGAAACTCCCCGGGCATTGAGTAGCCCGGAAAGCTCCGCGCTATGGGGAGTAATAAGAGTGGGTTGGTTAAGGGAGCCAGCTAAATAGAGTGATCCTGCATCTAGAATTGTTGGAACTGATTGCAAAGTTGCCAATCTAAACCACCGATGCCGGCGCCATGTGGAGATGTCTGAGTATTTTTTCGCTGGGATTCCAGAGCCTAGCAACCATGCGGAAACTTTCCCGGGTTGGACAACAACTGATGGAGTTGCATGCAACACTAAATACGCAAGGCCAGATGAACTATGAAAGCGCACCATACCTACACCTGTCGCCGCCGCCGCCGATGTCGTCAGAACTGCAGCACCTGGATATTGAGCGGAGCCGGAGATAACACCAAGCACTCCGCGCGAATATTTATGATCTAAATCAGTCGGAATAATAATGCAATGCTTTGCATCACGCGAACTCCACTTTTTGCTCACTGGTAATTTTTCGTTCATGCTCAACTATCCCACAAATCGAGTATTGAGTGATAGCCCCTCGAAAATGCCACAAAAATCCATTGATTTTGAGCGCAAATCAAGCAGGCGACATAAATCACTTTTATTAATTAATATCGCTTTTTACCACGTAGTAGATTAAAACATGACAGAGGGAAAATTAATGAAAAAATTACTCGTATTAGGTGCGGGCGCCGCAGGCACGATGGCAGTCAATAAACTTAGAAAAAAGCTTCCAAAAGATGAATGGGAAATCACCGTAGTCGATCAAGAGACGGAACATATTTATCAACCAGGACTTCTGTTAATGCCTTTTGGAAGCTTTTTTCTAAGTTTATTGACTGCCATCGTGCCTGCGGCGCCCGCACCTAATACGAGTAAT
>JANLPM010000293.1:0-2341 GCA_031367265.1 Actinomycetes bacterium | reverse complement strand
ATCAAAGGGCCACATCGTAACGGGAGCCTTTTTGGAGATAATCTGTGCCCTCGGAAATATCGGCACTGGCCTCGCGCTCTACCCAATCATTCGCCGCCACAGTGAAAGCTTGGCGCTGGGTTATGTCGTGCTTCGTACTTTAGAAGCTTCAATCATTATGGTCGGCGTGCTTCCTCTACTAGGACTGTTGACCTTGCACCAAGACGTGCCTTCTGCCGCTGGAACAGCCGGCATTCAGAGCGCCCTTATTGCCATGCACAATTTCTCATTCATCCTTGGGCCTAGCCTCATCTGTGGAGTCAACACAATCACACTTGCTTTCCTCCTACATCGATCGGGTCTCGTCGCTCGTTTCATTCCAGTGCTTGGTCTATTCGGAGGAGCACTTGTTTTCTTCTCTGGAGCTTTGCAACTCTTCGGCGCACTTGATCAAGTCTCTAAGGCCACAGGACTCATGGCGGTTCCAGTTTTTGCCTGGGAAATCTCATTAGCAAGCTTCCTCTTCTTTAAAGGTTTCAAACCTGCCGCTCTTTCTCAACTGGGAGCTGCAACGGGCACTCGCACTACGGAAACTCCTGTCTTGATAACCGTGTAATAGTTATAGAACAGTGCTGGCCAAAGAGTTGCCCTGATTGCACGGCAGCTCTTTGGTTTTGGCCACAGTGGGTGAAATCAGGGATAGAACTTTCTCCACTTCACATGCAAAATCGAACGGGGCCTTACTTTTTTCCGCATTTATCGCGCAATACTTTTTAGGGATTGCCAGCGATGATCGCAGACTCCCTGCCTGATGATTTCGGAAACGCAGTCATCGATGCATGGTTATCTGAACAGGAAATTAACAAGAATGAAATCTCCAGCCTTGATTGTTTAGCCGATGCAGGAAATAGATCCTTAGGCGCTCTTACATATTCGCCGTCCCAACCAAGTTTTAAGAGCTCCGAAACTGCGCTCCAGATCGCGGACATTGTGGCGCAAACTCAACGGAGTTAGCAGAGCCGCTGATGGATCACCTAGATTTTAGGTATAGCGATACTCACTCTTACTCTCAATATTTCAATGTGATTAGTAAGCTTGGGATGGGTCCAGATGAATTGGCAGAGGCTTTTCTTCTTCCCAAAGATGGGGTGTGGTCACGCTCTCCTGCATTCGATATAACGCATGCATTTAATCCAACAGGGAGATGGACTCAGAGACATCAGATGAGCGTGAATGGAAAATTGGATGCGATACGCAGCGCCGATTTTGAGGCGATCGGTGATAGTTACGGGATACCCAATTACAAATCAATAATCAGTTGCGTTTTAGCAGTGATGAGTGGTTGGAAGGGGTATACCGATAAGACAGGAGTTCTTCCCGCCACACGCGACCAGATTGCTACGGACTTTGCCGAACACCGCCCGTAAACTCTCTCTTCACTCATTCCTTCGGCAGCGTTCTAGGTATACAAAGTGAGTGCAACGGGTGGGCGCCGAAGCTGATAAAACGATTTACATTACAACACTAAATCTGAGATTCAAATAATTAAATCGTATCCTCGGCCGGAATCGGACCGGCGACCTACCGCTTAGGCAGCGATTGCTCACTATCGGCTAATAAGGGCGCAACTAGCAGATTGTTCATGAGACCAAATTTAGCGCTATATTTAGCCCTAACTTAAGGGGATCTCATGGACACAATATTGGCTTCACTAACTACCAGTATTTCCGAGTTTAAGAGTAACCCCAGTGCGGCTCTCAGAAAAGCTGGCAAGAAACCATTTGCTGTGCTCACGAACAACAAACCAAGTTTTTATGTAATTACACCCGAGCTTTACGAATCCATCACTGAACTACTTTTTGAAGTGCAAGTAGCACCAGTTATTAAGAAACGGCTCAATCGAATTGATAAAGCGATTTTAGTTGACCTCTCCAATCTCTAAAAATTGTGAAACGATATCAGCTCAAATTTGATCCTGATGCCCTCAAGGAATGGCACAAATTAGATGGGTCGATCAAGAAGGAGTTCCTACCCCAATTATCAAAGCGATTAGAATCACCGATAGTAGAGAGCGCTCGACTGCACGGCGATCTCAGTGAATGCTTCAAAATCAAATCTAAAAAATCGGGATATCGCCTTATTTACACGGTCCAGAAAAACTTATTGGTGGTAATAGTTATTTCAATCGGTAAACGAGAGAAATTAGCTGCTTATAAATCGGCGCGAACGAGGCTCAGTTAAATTAGTTTCCATCCGCCTCCTTGATTAATCTCAGACCACAAATTTGGAGGTGTGGTGGGCTCGCTATAGATATGCGTGTCCTCGGCCGGAGTCGGACCGGCGACCTACCGCTTAGGAGGCG
>JANLPM010000276.1:0-10604 GCA_031367265.1 Actinomycetes bacterium | reverse complement strand
GCCGTCATTTCACGACATCGAAACTCCGATTTAATGCGATTCCCCGGCGCACTTGAGCTCAATTACCGAGAAATTGCCCACTCACTGTATCGAATGGTTGCTGAAGGTACATTTCCATACAAAGACGCGGGAACACTGTTTGAGCCAGTACCGCGTGTGGGTGATGGCTTAATCCGATTAGATGTCAACGGTGTCATCTCATTTGCAAGTCCGAATGCACGTTCGGCCTTTAGTCGAATGGGTTGGAAAAGTGAGATTGAAAAGCATCGGTTAGGTGATGTTGCCGAAGCCGTCATAAAAAACTCTCCTGATGCCCATGAAGAGGCGATAAGTACCCGTTTAAATGGCAAAGTGTTAAGGCGTGTTGAGATTGATAATCAAGGAGCGACGATTGATTTATTAGTGTTGCCGATTTTGCAAGGTCAAGACCGAACTGGAGCAATCGTTTTACTTCAAAATGTAACTGAACTTCGTCGCCGCGATCGTGAACTCGTAACCAAAGACACGACAATTCGCGAGATACATCACCGGGTAAAAAATAATCTGCAAACTGTTTCGGCGCTTTTACGCCTACAAGCGCGGCGAATCCAGGATCCGAACGCCGCATCAGCCCTGAATGAAGCCGTTCGGCGCATTGCTTCAATTGCCTTAGTTCATGAAACGCTGTCAAGTAGTACTGAAAATACTGTGGCCTTTGATGAAGTCTTAACTAACTTAATTACTCACGCACTAGAGCTCAGTCCTCGAATGGGGGAGTTGGCAATTCAAAGACGCGGCGAACTAGGCTCTTTAGAATCCAGAGTTGCAACTCCATTATCTTTAGTCATCACTGAGTTAATGCACAATGCCCTTGAACATGGCTTAGCCGAGCGCGGGTCAACCTTGAGTATCGGATTGCAACGCTACAGTAACGAGTGTGTGGTTACGGTTGTCGATGATGGAGTTGGGCTCCCAGAGGATTTTGATTTAGCCACATCATCACACTTAGGTTTGCAAATAGTACGAACTCTGACTGAAAATGAGTTAAAGGGAGTTTTGAAGTTAATCTCAACGCAATCGGGAACGGTGGCCACGCTACGTTTTCCGCTTTAAAATGGCGTTTCGGGATTTAAAAAGAGTGTGCTTGCTCTTGCAAACGCGCTCGATTGCGCGCAGCACGGCGCTTGAGCGCACGTCGCTCATCCTCTGACAGGCCGCCCCAGACTCCAGCGTCCTGACCACTCTCCAACGCCCAGGCCAGGCATGGATCCTTTACGATGCATCGATTACAGACTTTTTTTGCCTCTTCAATCTGAGAAATAGCCGGACCCGTGTTTCCAACAGGAAAGAAAAGCTCTGGGTCCTCATCGCGGCAGGCTGATTTGTGTCGCCAATCCATTGCGTGGCCTCTCTCATCCCTCATCGGTCTCGTGAGAGACTCAAATCCAAGTAAAACCTCGGTGATACGCCTCTAAACGTCGCGCAAGAGGATAATTCTCTCGCCTTATCACTTCTTTAACAAGGTTATAGGGCAAAAGATTTCCCAGTTTTTAGGTGATATGTATCGCGCGTGCCCCGTCAGGAATCGAGCCTGCGCCGCCGAGAGGCGGTGCCCTATCCCCTGAGCTAGGCAGGCTCTGGACATTGCTCTCGGTAGGCTCACCAGCGGATGCAGACGCTAACTGAAACTGCAAAGATACTCCACATGAGTTCTTTAGCCTACTTCGCAACTGGATGTTTTTGGGGAGCAGAGCGCCGCTTCTGGCAGATGCATGGAGTTATAGAGACGTCGGTCGGATATATGGGTGGCACCAGCATTGGCCCAACCTATGAGCAGGTCTGTACTGGTCGTACTGGGCACGCCGAAATGGTCGCTGTGAATTTTGATGAAACTAAAGTTTCGTACCAGCGGTTACTTGAAGAGTTTTGGACGATGCATGATCCAACTTCGCTTAATCGACAAGGTGGCGATATCGGCACTCAGTATCGAAGTTTAATTTCTACAACAACCCCAGCGCAATACGTGAGCGCAGTTGAATCGCGCAATACGTACCAAGGTGCTTTAACTGCACAAGGTTTAGGTGAAATTGCAACTGAAATAATAAGTAGCGAAGGCCTGCCGTATTACATTGCTGAGGAGTATCACCAGAAGTATTTGGCCAAGAATCCTAATGGTTACGACTGCCATTCAAGCGCGGGAGTTGCTTATCCAATGGCGGGAGCGAGCTTATGAGAGATTTGAGCGGGAAGAAATATCCCATCGATTTAAATGATGCTGAGCTCGCTGCAAAATTAGATCCACTTTCATATGATGTGTTGAGAAATTCGGCGACTGAGCGACCTTTTACTGGTGAATATACCGATAGTGACAAAATCGGTATATATAAGTGTAAGGCCTGCAACGCTGAACTTTTTAGAAGTGAGACTAAATTTCATTCTGGGTGTGGTTGGCCATCTTTTTATGCACCAACTTCTAAAGATGCAGTTGAATTGATTGAAGATCGTTCTTTATTCCCGCGAGTTCGAACTGAGGTTCGGTGCGCATCGTGTGGCTCGCACTTAGGTCATATTTTTAAAGGTGAGGGCTATGACGTTCCAACCGATGAGCGTTGGTGCATTAATTCAGTTTCACTGATTCTAGAAGATATTTAATAGTCAAGGCCACGTGATTCGTGTACAGCTTGGTAGCAGTACCACGCAACAACGCTTCGATAAGGATGCAGGTTTTCACCTTTAAGATCTAATTCCTTGGCGGAAGTCTCCTTGCTATTTTTCTGTACTAAATCCCAACCTCTTCGCACTGCCAAATCTCCGGTCGGCCAAATATTTAATCGGCCCAACTGAAACATCATAAACATTTCAACTGTCCACCGGCCTATTCCCCATATAGAGGTGAGCAAATCATAAATCGCTTGATCATCATGAATTTCATCGATACGCTCGATTGGAATTTTCTTTTCAACAACCGAACTTGACAAGCCTTTCAAAGTACGAGATTTAGCTCCAGATACGCCGATTTCTCGCAAGGCTGTATCTTCGAGTTTGAGCAGTTTTCGAGGAGTAATGTGACCTTTGCAGAGTACAACTAATCGTCCGTGAATTGTTTCTGCCGCTTTAGTCGCGAGCTGCTGAGAAATTACTGAGCTAATTAGTGATTCAAAATTACTCTCAGTCGGAGCGTTTCTTCCTATTGTGCATAAATTTCTACGTGAAATAAGTGGTGCAAATTTCTTATCTAACTCTGCAACTTCTGCGACGATGCGTCGCATTTTCTGCGTTGAGTATTGCGTCACGAATTAGAGCGAGAAGGAGGGATACTCATCTGTCACCATTAATAGCGCATATCCGATGACTCGGTTCCAATATGCAATCATTCCAACAACTCCTTCGGCGCTTTTTTCCGGGTATGTTCCCGTGAAGAGGATACTAAACCAAGCAATGATTGTTAAAATAAGCGCATAAATAATATAAAAAGCGCCGACAACATAGAGAGGAATTGCAAGGAACCACTTAATCAGTGGTAACCAACGATTAAGCGTTTTTGCATCAACCTCTGGAAAGCTGACACTCACAATCTCATTCTCTTCGATAGTTGGATAGTCATCAGTGAGTAGAAGAAAGTAAGCGTTAAGCCGTGTTTGAAGCGATAGGAAAGCCTTATTGAAAGCTAAGAGATAGGTTGGATAAATTTGGCGCACAACAATGGCTAGTGCAACTGGGAGGACGAAAAAGCCGACTGCAATATAGCCAGAGCTTGAATTATCCATACCTGATGCGGTAAAGGATGAGATAAAAATCGCCATGGGAATGGCGAGAATGACGCGGAAAAAAGCTGAAGTGCGGTCCCGTTCAGTCAGGCTTACATCGATCTGGCTCTCAATTTGTCTGCTCATGTCCATAAATCTACCCTGCGCGCCCATCTGGAAGGTGACAAGAGCGCCACAAAGGCCTATTTTTACACTCCTTGCAGGGTTTTTACAGGATTTTTGCAGAAATGCATCATGGCATGAGGAGTTTACATGGCTGGAATAAAGGAAGTTGCAGAAGAGGCGGGAGTTTCGACTGCAACGGTTTCAAGAGCCCTTCGTGGCCTGGTCCATGTTAACTCCGCCACGCGCGCAAAAATTATTACCGCAGCTAAAAAGCTGGATTACCCATTAACTCCTTCGGGGGCAAAATCACCTACGGGTAAAACTAATAGCGTTGGCGTCGTCGCACCTTATATTTCACGTTGGTATTTTTCGCAAGTAATTAGTGGCGCCGAACAAGCTTTGCGAGAGGCTGGACTGGACTTGCTCCTCTATAACTTCAATGCAATGAAGGGCCGTGAGCGATTATTTCAACATCAATTATTAAAGGGGCGCGTTGATGCCTTAATCGTCATCTCGTTGCCACCAACAGAAGGCGAGTTTAAATCCATGCTGGGTCTGGGAATTCCTATCGCCTTAGTTGGAATGGAACACGAACTGTGCGCGAGTGTGAAAATCGATGACGTTGCCGCAGCTCGAACTGCGACACAGCATCTTGTAAACCAAGGCCACAAGAAAATCGGTCTGATGTCTGGTCGGCCAGATGATCCGTTTAATTTTAGTGTTCCACAGGATCGGCGCAGAGGCTTTATGCAAGTTCTCGCAGAGAATTCGTTGGAGTGGTTACCTTCACGCGAGGTGCATGGTGATTTCACCATGAACACAGCTGCGCGTGCGATGGACGATTTATTAGCTCGACCTAATCGGCCAACGGCCATTTTTTGTGAATCCGACGAAATGGCCATGGGAGCCCTTCAAGCATTACGGCGTCATGGATTAAAGAGTCCTGAAGATATGTCTATCGTTGGTTTTGATGGACATGAGATGGCTGAATTTTCCGAGTTAACTACAATTGAACAGCCCGTTACCTTAATGGGCGAAATGGCAGCTTGGTCAATTATGGAGCGGCTGCGAAAACCCCACGTGGTTCCACCTTCACTTGTTTTACCTACAACGTTGGTTGTACGCAATACAACTAGACGCTTGACGCCTGCCGAGCAGAATCTCTAAGCGTTCAGGATTTAGGCTAAGCACGGTAATCTGTGACTTATGACTGACCACAATGTAGTAGCCCCAGATTTAGCGCAGTTGCAAACTCACCGCTCGGAAAAGTGGAGAGGTTTTGAGTTAGATGTTCTTCCACTCCCAGTGGCTGAGATGGATTTCCCAATTGCCCAAGCTATCCGCACAGTATTGCAAGAAATGGTCGCGACTTCAGATTTAGGTTACTTAGGTTCGGTCCCCGAACTCGCTAAAAACTTTGCTCAGTTTGCGCAAAATCGTTGGAGTTGGAGCGTTGACCAATCGCAAGTTCGAATTGCAGCCGATGTTGGCGTCGCGGTTGTTGAAGTTTTACGCGTGTGTACGCGACCTGGAGATAAAGTATTAATTAATTCGCCTGTTTATCAAAATTTTTATAATTGGTTAGAGGAAACTAAATGTGAAAAAGTTGATGTTCCATTTACTCTCACGGGGCTAGAAACTGAGTTAGAAACTCCATGGCAGCTAGATTTAGATGCAATAGAGCGAGCCTATGCTGCCGGAGTTAAGGTGCACTTATTATGCTCCCCACATAATCCACTTGGACGCATCTATTCGCTAGATGAGCTCACGCGAATTGCCGATATGGCGAAAAAATATGATGTAATAGTAATTAGTGATGAAATTCATGCACCCTTGACTTTTAGCCCGCATATTTTCATTCCCTTTTTGACAATTAACGAAAACGCGCGCGAAGTAGGTATAACAGTTACATCGGCATCAAAAGGTTGGAACATCGCTGGACTTAAATGTGCAATCATCATCTCGCAGAGTGATTCAATGAATGAAATTCTTAAAAAACTCCCAATGGCAGTTCATTATCGTGCTTCAATTTTAGGAGCGTTTGCATCGGCAGCGGCATTCGCCGATGGTGAGATTTGGCTTGATTCGGTCGTGCGCCAATTAGATCATAATCGTTTCTTAATTCGAGAACTGTTAAAGAGTAAATTACCATCTGTTAATTACCATATACCTCAGAATGGTTATCTTGCTTGGTTGGATTTAAGTTCACTTGAATTGGGCGAGGATCCTGCAGCAGCGCTTTTAAAACGTGGCCGGGTTGGATTAAATGCGGGCCATATTTATGGCGCCCAGTGCGCTCAATATGTGCGCCTTAACTTTGCGACAAGTCCGACAATTATTGGGCAGGCCGTTGATCGCATCGTTCTATCCCTTTAATGAGAAATTTTGATAGTGATGTATTAATCATCGGTGGCGGACATAATGGTCTGATTGCCGCTACATATCTAGCTCGCGCGGGTAGAAGAGTTCGAATTCTTGAAGCTAACTCAGAAATAGGTGGGGCAACATCGAGTGTTCAAGCCTTTCCTGGTTTTCAGGCGCGATTATCGCGATATGCCTACCTCGTATCCTTGCTGCCGGATTCGATAGTTACCGATCTCGGACTTAACTTTGAGAGTATTTCACGGACCATTTCCAGTTATACACCGTATGAACGCGAGGGCGAGAGTTACGGGCTCCTCATCTCGCGTAATTGGGATGCTGCTACTGAAGCCTCATTTAATTCGCTAGATCCGAGTGGATTCGAAGCCAATGCATGGAGAGTTTTCTATAGTGAAATTGCTCAATTCGCCGCGCGAATTGCCCCCACGCTACTTAAGCCATTAATGACTCGAAGCGAATTGAAGGAATTAATCAATCTACCCGCAGTCTGGGAGTACATGATAGATAAGCCAATTGGTGAAATAATCTCTTCGCGTTTTAAAGTGGATTTAGTCCAAGGAATCGTTCTCTCCGACGCGCTCATTGGAACATTTGCCTCGGCATTTGAGATGCAAGCAAATATATGTTTTCTCTACCACTTAATTGGAAATGGAACGGGAGAGTGGAAAGTTCCTAAAGGCGGAATGGGTGAATTAGTCAATGAACTTGAACGAGTTGCGCGTGAAGCCGGCGTCGAAATTGAGTTAAACCAACGAGTTAGTAAGGTAAGTAGTGATAGTGACTGTGTCTGGGTTACTACGGAAAATGATCGGGAATTATCTGCGCCTTACCTCTTATCGAATGCAGCCCCACAAACTTTGGCACAATTACGAGGTACAAATCCGCCCGTGAGTCTTGATGGTTCACAAATGAAGATAAATATTCTTTTGAAGCGTCTACCACAGCTTAAATCAGGCATTGACCCGCGCTTAGCATTCGCCGGCACTTTCCATGTGCATGAATCTTTTTCGGAGTTCGAAAATACTTTTATTGAGGCAACGAATGGTGTTTTGCCAGCGATAATGCCAATTGAAATGTACTGCCATACATTGAGTGATCCATCCATTCTTAGTCCAGAGTTACAGAGTTTGGGCTATCACACCTTAACTTTATTTGGCTTACACACTCCAGCAGCGCTATTTGATCAAGATAATGGCTCTGCCCGTGACATTGCTTTAGCCGCAGCTTTAGCATCATTAAATCATTACCTCGCCGAGCCAATAGAGGAATTGATTGTGGGAATTGAGGCGAAAACTCCGCTAGATATTGAACGCGAAATCGGCTTGCCCCGCGGAAATATATTTCATCAAAATCTTCATTTTCCGTTTCGTGAAGATTCAAGCCAACCTAGTTGGGGGGTAGAAACCGACGATCCGAGAATATTTATTTGCGGCGCAGGGGCGATTCGGGGCGGAGGGGTGAGCGGCGTGCCTGGTCATAATGCGGCAATGGCAGTACTTGCAAAGGTTTAGGCTCAAGACATGGATAAACACTTAGAGACAACGGCCATAACCGCGGGCCGGCCACCGATAGCACCCGATGCCGCACTCAATCCACCAATTGTTTTAACTTCAACGTTTCATTCTGGTGGAGCTATCGGATATGGACGTTATGGAAATCAAACGTGGAGCGCACTCGAAAGTGCAATAGGCGAACTAGAAGGTGGTTCGACTTTAGTTTTTTCATCTGGCATGGCCGCGATTAGCGCAGTATTTTCCATTCTTCCGATGGGCGCACCTATCGTTGCTTCGAATCAGGGATACAGCGGAGTCATGACATTGTTGAACTCATTTCATGAAAGCGGACGTCTGGAAGTTCGTTTTGTAGATGTGGTTCAAACTCAGTCGGTAATCGATGCGATGAATGGCGCGGCACTTGTTTGGCTAGAATCTCCCACGAATCCCTGCTTAGATGTTGCAGAATTAGAAATCTTAATTGCTCATGCAAAGAAACTTGGGATTGGAGTGGCTGTCGATAATACTTTTGCAACTCCACTTGTCCAAAATCCTTTGGCAATGGGCGCAGATATAGTCATGCACTCAGTCACTAAGTTTCTATCCGGACATAGTGATGTACTTATGGGATCGCTGTCTACTAATGACCCTGCCCTACTAAAGCGGCTCACCGATTCAAGAAGTTTTAATGGTTCAATTCCCGGGCCATTTGAAACTTGGCTAGCCCTTCGTGGACTTCGAACATTTCCACTGCGCTTTAACAAGTCGCAAGAAAGCGCAAAGGAGCTTATTGAAAGGCTTAAGGCACATCCAAAAATCAGCCGCGTCAGATATCCCGGTTTTGGCGCAATAATTTCTTTTGAGGTGGCGGGAACTGCAGAGCAAACTCAAAAAGTCTGTGATTCATCGCGCCTGATTGCTCACGCTACAAGTCTTGGCGGTGTGGAGTCATTGTGGGAACGTCGCCGTCGATGGCCGATGGAAAGCCTGAGCGTGCCAGAGCAGTTGATACGCCTGTCAGTTGGCTGTGAACATGTTGAGGATATTTGGGACGACATTGAACTGGCTCTACGTTCCATCTAGAGAGAATTTGTGAAATTGCGAGTATTTTAGAGGCATGGTCAAAGTTGTACGCCGATTATTTACTGCAGTAACGGTATCTCTCTTAGCGTTTCGAGCTATCGGCTCTTTTCTTTCGTGGATTGAGGCTCAGGAAAATTCGCCAGCTGATAGTTGGCTAGATGATAGTGAGTTTGAAGACGCTTAATTAAGTTTAAAATCTAAGCATCCCTCCCGATGCGGCACAAGATGAGGCTTAAGGCTCCAGATTCCACAGAAAAACTTTTCCTTCTGCGGTTATAGCGATGGAGGGGTTATTCGTACTACCCTTCTAAACATGAAGATTCATATTCATACTCGTAATGCAGATTTAGCCGAAGACTTTCGAGAAATAGTAGAAGAGAAAATCAACTCCATGGAGCGCTTCAATATTGTAATTGATCGAGTTGAAGTTGAAGTTCTTCATGAGACCAACCCCCGCCAGGGAAAAAATTCACATATAGTCATTTTGACTTCTCACGGTGCTGGTCCACTCATACGAGCCGAAGCCGCTGAATTCAATGATGTAGCAGCTTTTGATACCGCGATAAAAGCTTTTGCTCTTCAAATTCGAAAGTTGCATGAGCGCACTAAAGATTACGATAGAGAAACTTTAAGAAAACAAAGAAATATAGTCTAGATAATTACAGTTCCATCTCGTCTTGTCGCGGTCAGACTTGCCACTGTAGTAATTAGTAGAGTTGCCACAATGACGCCAAGACTGAGTTCAAGGCTGATTTCCGGTATATGTAAGCTACCGATTTCGTCGATACCAATTCCGTGAAATGCCTCCATAATCATTTTCAACCCAATGAAAGCTAAAATAAATGAAAGACCCTTGGAAAGAAAGATTAAGCGCGAAAGAAGACCTTCAAGCAGGAAGTACAGCTGGCGAAGACCCATTAATGCAAAAATATTTGCAGTAGTGACTATGTAGGGATCTTTAGTTAGACCAAAAATCGCTGGAATTGAATCAAGAGAAAAAACTAAATTTGTAATGCCAAGTGCAATGAGAGCAATCGTAAAAATACTCATACCTCGAGCTTTTAACGAGGCTACAACTCGACCCTCTTTGAACTCTTCGTCGCCCTTTTCTTTGGCAAGGGTATAGGCGGTATATATAAGGAAGGCACCAAAGAGAAAAAAAATACTTGAAAAACGGGTGATTAGTACCGCGCCAAGTGGAATTAGGAGTCCACGAATGAGAATCGTGAGCATGATGCCCAACAAGAGTACGAGCTGTTGCTTCTCTTTTTGAACTTTGAGATGGGTTAAAAGGATGATGAAGACAAAGATATTATCGACTGAGAGTGCATACTCTGTGAGCCATCCGGCGAAGAACTCTTTTCGCCCTTGTGCGCTGGACCAATGCGGCAGTAAGGCCCCAAAGATAATTGCAGTGCCAATATAAAAACACGTCCAAAAAGCCGCTTCAATAACCGAAGTTGCTTTATTGCGGCGAATTACTGCGATTGCAAAATCCAAGACAATGACGCCAGCTAATACACCAATGGTTATTAACCACGTCGCCATAGATTCCATGGCGTTATTGTGTCAGTTGACTAAGGCACCAGATGCTAGTCAGTGGGGGTAGGCGCAGTTTTCCAGTGGTCGTTTCGACTTTTCCGTAGCTTTCAACCACGACTTTTCCATCCAAATCGATCTCTTGATTCTGCTGTGAGAGATTCATGGCGACGGTAATTGAGCCGCGTTTAAAGCTTAAGAGATTACTATTTTTAGCTCCATGAAATGGAGACTCCAGCCAGATTAAATCACCGGC
>JANLPM010000249.1:0-1525 GCA_031367265.1 Actinomycetes bacterium | reverse complement strand
GAGACTGGTGTCAACGAATTGATGATTGCACAGACCATCGCCTTTGTCGCAGAACGGGGTTATGCGTCTATTTCCCTTAATTTTGCCTCATTCAGGAGCATTTTTGAACGAGGAAAAAAATTAGGTGCGGGGCCGATTACTCGTCTCAATCACAAAATACTTCTTTATCTTTCGCGATTTTTTCAAATGGAATCGCTCTACCGCTTTAACTCTAAGTTTCAACCAATATGGAAACCGAGATATGTAGTTTTTCCAGGAATCAGCAACCTTGTCAAGATCGGAATTGCGATATTAAAAATCGAAGCATTTATTCCAGATGCAAAAAATTATTTTCGCTTTGGAAAGAAAAAAGAAAAAGTTTGACAGTTAATTAAAGTGGGATATTTCCATGGCTTCCGCGGCGGTGTGGCGCATCAGCAATAGATTGTGCAAGTGCGCTACGCGTGCGACGGGGGTCAACCATTTGATCTACGGCACCAATTTCAATTGCACGAATAACTCCGCCGGAAACTTTCTCATGCTCGGCAGCGAGCTCTAACTCCATGGCTTCCCGTTGTTCGGTAGGAATATCGGCCAACAAACGTCGATGTAGAACTCGCACCGCCGCAACCGCACCCATGACCGACACTTCAGCTTGTGGCCAGGCAAAAACTCGGGTGGCACCTAACGCCTTTGAATTCATCGCGACATAAGCCCCGCCATATGCTCGACGGGTAATTAAAGTAACTCGCGGAACTACTGACTCTCCAAATGCATGTAATAGTTTTGCACCGCGTCGTACCGCGCCTTCCCATTCTTGACCAGCCCCTGGTAAAAATCCTTGAACGTCGGCAATTACAATCAATGGGATTCCGAAAGCATCGCACGTGCGGACAAAGCGCGCGGCTTTCTCACCTGCGGCAGCATCTAACACACCACCTATATAGGCTGGATTATTTGCAAGCACACCTACGGTGGCTCCACCGAGTCGACCGATAATTGTGGTCATATTAGGAGCCCACATCGCAAGTAGTTCGATACGCTCACTCTCTTTATCTAAAATTCCATCAATGAGAGGACGAACTTCATAGCTTCTTACCTTTGAATCGGGGACAAAAACTGAAAGATCTAAGTCTTGTACATCAGAGTTCATAAAACCTTGGTTAGCAAATAACGCAGTTAAATCACGAATATCCTCAATGGCCGCTTCTTCGGTGGTAGATATGATGTGAGCCAACCCGCTATTTTTCTTATGGGCTTCGGGTCCACCCAAAAGTTCCATATCAATATCTTCACCAGTCACACTCTTAACCACATCTGGGCCTGTCACAAATATGCGACCTTCGGGTGCTAGCACGACAACATCAGTTAACGCTGGTCCGTAAGCACCGCCGCCTGCAGTTGGCCCAAGCACTAAAGATAATTGGGGGATTCGCCCACTTGCTGAAATCATGGATTGGAAAACTTCACCGAAGGCATCAAGGGATGCGACGCCATCACTTAATCGGGCACCACCTGAATGCCAAATACCGATGACTGGAACCTG
>JANLPM010000225.1:0-13641 GCA_031367265.1 Actinomycetes bacterium | reverse complement strand
GCTCTGGCCCAAGAGTTAGCCACCTCTCAAGGATCAACTTCACTTGCCTCCCATGGCACGCTTTACAAAGCCCTGGATAGATTACGAACTCGAGGGTTGTTGGTTGCCGAATGGGAGCCAGCCGAGCTGGCCGAAGAGGCTGGCCGGCCTCGTCGCCGGATATATCGAATGACGCCAGATGGCGTACTCGTTCTTCGCGATGCGCATGCATCTCATCCCTTGCCTGAGTGGGGTCCGGCCCTGACATGAGCGCCGATAATCTCCTCGGGGCTCGCATCGCACAGCGGTGGTCGAGCGTTATCACAATGGCTGGGCCAAGCGAGGCCTGCGAAAATCGGCGCGCCGAGATCGTCTCTGATGTCTTTGAACAGGCCGCCGCTAGAGCTATCGGAGTATCGCAAAGTCGCCTGTCGTGGTCGATTGCCGAGCGCGTATTTCGCGGCCTTCCGCGAGATATTGCCTGGCGGCTACAACTGGAGGCGACACCTGCACGATACGAATGGCATTTGCGCCATCCGAGCACGTTGTTGACATTTTTATTGGTGATGATTATGCCTGTAAACGTGATCGCTGACAGCGCGCGAACGAGGATTTTGGTGCTATTTCCGTTTCACGACGGGCTGTGGGCGCTCACTCTGGCGATGTGCTGGCTCCTGCTCGCTTTCGCCATTGCCGCCGGTGCTCATCGAGCCTTTGCCTCGGGCGATTCGATGCCTTCGCCGGCGCCCAAGCGGAGCGTTAAATGGGCTAGGTATGTGACTGCGGTAATGGCTATTAGTTGGGCAGTTTCGGCGATTTGGCGCATGACTCCGTACTCCACTTTCCATACCCTGTCTTCTATGGCTTGGGCGACATTCGGTGTGAGCCTGTTGACCTATCTCGCTTTGCTTCTGGTGCGATCGGGTGCAAAGCTCTTGACTTTGGGACGATAACTTCCTAAGGTTTGCCCATGATAAATTTAACGTCTTCTGCGCCAGCTCCATCGATCGCCTCTATTCGTCTTACCATCGCCGGCTGGTTCGGGATGGTCGCATTCAGCGTGATAGTGGCGCTCTCCCAAGGCAAACGCGAGTATCTCTTCTCTGCAGCCACGGCCACCATCGCACTTGTCATGGCATATTGGCTGTTCAAGCGCCGCAGCAAGGCGGCCTTAGTGGTGACGGTAGTTCTAGGCGGCCTTCAGTTCATTCAGCAGGTTAGTTACTCGGTCGCCGATCTCAGCAGTTCTGGTGTCTGGGCCGAGCATCAAGCGAGTAAAGGTGTCACCACGATTTCTGATTTGTTTGGCGCATTAGCTAGCGGGGCAGTTGTGGCTGGTGCGGCGAGCGGCCTCTGGCAACGACGTCGCGCTCACCGCGACTAAAGACCAGAGCACTCGTTGCTTAAGATTCCAAGAACGTTGTACTTAAATAATTATTTGATGCGAAGTGAGTTTGTTACTACGAATAATGATGAAAGTGCCATAGCTCCTGCGGCATATATTGGTCGAAGTAAACCAAGAGTTGCAATTGGTAACCCAATCACATTATAAATTAACGCCCAGCCCATATTCAAATGAATGATGCGCAGTGTTTTTTTGGATAATTTGAGGGCATCGATAACACTTCCGAGACCTGAGTTCATGAGAGTTATATCGGCACTTGAAATCGCCGTATCAGTTCCGGTACCCATAGCCATAGATAAATCCGCAGCCGTTAGGGCTGCAGCATCATTAATGCCATCACCAATCATTAATACGGTTCGGCCCTGCGACTTTAACTGCTCGACAAACTTTAACTTTGTTTCCGGAAGAGCGGCCGAAATAACATGCTCGGCATCGATGCCTACCGTTGATGCGACTGAAGCCGCGACTTCTGCGCTATCCCCCGTTACTAACCATGGAGTAATCCCCATTGTTCGCAGAGCAGTAACGGTTGCTGCGGCATCTTCCTTTAACTCATCACCAACGGCAAAGACGGCCAGCGCAACACCATCCCATGCAAGAACTGAAACTGTGAGTCCAGCTGCTTGTCCCCGTGCAATGGCAGCAGTCAACTCAGGGTGAAACTCTGTAGAGCTATGAGCAACAGATGTTGGAGTTCCAATTAAAACCACCGGAGACTTTGAACCCAGATTAACTCTTCCAGCGGCGCCAGAACCTGGTGTTACTGCATATTCACTGACTTCATAATTTGTGGCGCCTTTACTGAGTGCATAGCGAGTAATAGCTAAAGCGATTGGATGTGAGTTTGGAGTTTCAATTGCCAACGCAGTCGAGAGAATTGTGGCTTGCGTAATGAGTGATGTAAATGAACCACCAAGTACTGCACCGGCAGCGATGGAAACCGTTGCCTCTTGGATATTCATTGAACCCTGAGTGAGTGTGCCGGTCTTATCGAAAACAACGGTGTCAACGGTGCGTGCAACCTCAAGAACTCGTGGTTCGCGTAAAACTATTCCGCGCGCTGCCCCGCGTCCAGATGCAACGAGTAAAGCTACGGGCGTAGCCAAACCAAGTGCGCATGGACACGCAATTACTAAAACCGTTATCGCCACTGAAATCGAACGAGTTAATGAATGATCGGTGTAGTACCAACCAGCAAATGTTCCGATTGAAAGAAGCGTGACGATAGGAACAAAGACCGAACTAATTCGATCGGCAAGGCGTTGAATTGGTGCTTTAGTACCTTGGGCGCTAATTACCATTGCAGTAATTCGAGCTAACTCGGTATCACTTCCAATTCTCGTGGCTCGGACAATCAAACGGCCATTGTGATTAACGGAGGCGCCGACTACTTGTGAGCCCGGACGAACATCAACGGGCTTCGACTCTCCCGTTAACATGGAATTATCAACGGCGCTTTCGCCTTTAATTACCATTCCATCGGTTGCGATTCGATCTCCCGGGCGCACTTCAAACTCATCACCAATGCGAAGTTGTTCGATTGGAACTATCAGTGCAAGCCCACCACGAATTACTGTTACTTCTTTACTGCCGAGTGCAAGTAGTGAGGACAGTGCAGCCCCGGCACGTGATTTAGCACGAGTCTCTAAGTAGCGGCCAAGAATGACGAAGAAGAGAACTCCAGCGGCGACCTCGGTATAAACATCTCCCTCACCAGTTGAGTTTGCATATATTGACCACGTAAATGCGGCCAATGAACCAAGTGAGATCAAATTATCCATCGTTGGATGTTTTAAATTACGCAGCGCTGCGCGGTGAATCGGCCAAGCAACTATCAACACAACCGGTGCACTTAAGGCGATAACAACCCATGCCGTTGCCGAATACAAAGGATGCGGCAGACCAAAGTAATCAAGGCTTTGGAGCACCCACATATCCACCCTGTGGTGCCAACTCATAACCATTGAAATTGCAACGGCAGGAACCGCAAAAATAAAAGCAAAAAATACGGCGCGTGCAGATTTTTTACTATGCAGTGTTATTGATTGGCCATCGGCTAAAAGTGCGGCTTTGTATCCAGCTTTTTCAACTACCTTAACTAAATTTTTAATATCAATATCGGCAGGGGCCAGGATATGAGCAGTCTCGGTTGCAAAATTGATTGTTGCACTCACCCCGTCAATGGCATTTAACGCCTTTTCGACGGTATTAACACAGGAGGAGCAGGTCATTCCTTCAATTGATAACGTTGTTGGTTCTAAAACTGTACTCATCGCTTCACATCTCTCCGCGTTGCCTTCTGACGATATCTCATTAAGTACCGCGTTTATTTACCCGGATTTATTCCATATATTACTGCGTTATGCAAAAGACCATTAGTTGAGACTCCGCTACCCCCAAAAGGACCTGATTTACCAGTTATATTCGTAAAAACCCCACCGGCCTCACGGACAATAATGTCCAGAGCTGCCATGTCCCACACTGCAAGCGTTGGTTCAATCGCGACGTCAACTGCACCTTCGGCCACCAACATATGCGACCAAAAATCTCCCATGCCTCGCGTGCGCCAAACATGGTTGAGCATTTTTTGAAATGGCTCCAACCGTTCACCGAATCCAATGAAATCCGAATAGGCGATCGAGGCATCGCTAAGGGCTGCTACGAGCGAAACCGAAATTTTTCGAACATCTCCGTTGAAATCTACGAATGCTCCTGCACCACGCGAGGCAAACCAGCGGCGCGATAAGGCCGGCGCACTTGCAACTCCGACTACTACTTCTTGAGTACCATCCTCGGCCACTTCAACAAGTGCGATAAGACATGCCCACGTTGGTACCCCACGCATAAAGTTTTTAGTTCCATCAATTGGATCGATAATCCAATAACGCTGAGCGCCCGTTATTTCGCTGCCAAACTCTTCACCCAACAAACCATCGTGCGGCCGATGGGTTGCCAGCGCCGCGCGAATCGCAGTTTCAACGGCGCGATCGGCATCGGTCACCGGCGTGTTATCTGGTTTTGTGGTGATTACTAAATCCAGAGATTGATATCTATCCAGTGCAATGGAGTCGGCCAAATCGGCAAGAAGGTGAGCTAGAGCTAAATCGTCGGTGTAGTTTCTGGAATCAATTGTCACCATGAGTAAATCTTAATCCTCAAACTCTTGCAGAGTTTGATCTTTGACTGCCAACAACGCCCGCAGGCTGGATAATCGAGCGCTACGTTCTGGATTTATAACTCCACCTGGCGCCGCCCAGGCATCAAGTGAACAGGAACTTTCGGAATGAGTGCAGTTAGACAAACAGTTAGCGGCAACTTCTGATAAATCAGTAAAGGCGTCAACGATTCGGTTGGTGTCGATGTGCGACAAACCAAAAGCGCGGATACCTGGAGTATCAATAATCCAACCATCGTTACTTGCAAGTGGAATTGCGATCGCACTCGAGGAAGTGTGGCGCCCGCGACCCGTCGCAGAATTCACATCACCAGTTAATCGATCGGCCGCGGGGACAAGTGCATTAATTAGTGTTGACTTTCCAACGCCTGAATGTCCAACTAATACTGAGATTTTTCCTTCCAACATCGTATGTAAAGCTATTAAATCCTTTTCACGCGATCCACTTTTTATTGCGGTATGGAGAATCTCAACATCTAGTTTGGCATACTCTGATAAAAACTCTGGGGCTAAACCAAGATCATTTTTAGTTATAACTAATTTTGGGGTGATGCCTTCAGTAAAGGCTGAGACCAAAAAACGATCTATTAAACCCCGACGTGGCTCTGGTTTGCTGGCAGCTACAACGATTACTAACTGGTCGACATTTGCGACAATCGTTCGCTCGACTTGGGCGGCATCATCGACAGTTCGGCTTAATGAATTACGCCGCACGTTGACCGCGACAATGCGAGCTAAGGTGCCTTGACTACCGCTAATATCCCCGACAATCGAAACGCGATCTCCAACAACTACAGATTTTGGTCCTAATTCACGGGCACGCATTGCAGTAATAACTAAGCCACCATCGGTAATACAGGTTTGTCGGCCGCGATCTACAGTAGTAACTAATGCTGTTATTGCCGAACTGTGGGTTGGGCGATCCTTACTGCGTGGGCGAGTGCTGCGGGCAGGTCTTATTCGTGCATCGGATTCGTCATATTCGCGTGGACTCATCACTTATACGGCCGCGTTTTCATGCAAGAAGTGAGCTCCACAGAGTAGGAAAATCTGGCAAAGTCTTGCGGGTGGTTGCCATGTTTTCGACTTCAATGCCAGGGACAACTAAGCCAATTACCGCACCCGCCGTTGCTAATCGATGATCCTCATATGTGTGAAAAATACCTGAGTGAAGTGGCGCAGGTGTGATGTGAAGAGATGTTTTTCGTTCCTCAACGTTTCCGCCCAATGCATTTATCTCTTTAGTCAAGGCAGCTAAGCGATCAGTTTCATGCGAGCGCAAGTGGCCAATTCCACGCAGATGTGATGGTGAATCAGCAAAGATTGCCAGAGCGGCTATGGATGGTGTTAGTTCGCCAACATTATGCAAATCAATATCAATTCCATGGATGATTCCACTACCTGTAAGCGTTAAACCGCGTCTGCTCAACGAAGTTTTCGCACCCATCGCCGAAAAAATTGAACGCAGTTGATCTCCTGGCTGAGTAGTCTTTGCGGGCCAATCTACAATTGTGACGCTACCACCACAGAGCATTGCAATTGAAAGAAATGGTGCAGCATTTGAAAGGTCGGGCTCAATAACTAATTCACGTCCATGAAGTCTGCCCGGCTTAACGCTCCACGTTTGAGCGTGGCTATCAAAGGTAACAATCGCGCCGAAATCGCGCAACATCTCAACGCTCATTTCAATGTGTGGCATTGATGGAAGCGCAGCTCCCTTATGGGTCACGGTAATGCCATGTTTAAAACTCGGTGCGACTAATAAAAGCGCCGAAAGAAATTGACTGGATGCACTGGCATCAATACTTATCGTTCCACCTGAGATTTTTCCGCTGCCATGAAGAACGAAAGGCAAACTGTTTCTGCCTTCGTGATTTATGGAAACCCCAAGGGCTTCTAAGGCCTTTATTAGCGGAGCTAACGGACGCTCATATGAGCGTGCATCTCCGTCAAATGCAATCTCACCGTTTGCAAGAGCGGCAAGTGGAGGCAAGAATCGCATAACGGTCCCGGCATTTCCAACGTCAATTTTTGCTGGGCCACTCATGGGGGCTGGCTGCACAGTTAATTGATATTCGTTTTCGCCATTAATCACGGCATCTTGTTCGACGATTCCAATTCCAAGTGCTTGCAATCCTTGCACCATCAGTTCGCTATCACGCGAAACTAAAGGCCGGCGAAGAATTGAAGGCGAATCGGCCTGCGCAGCTAAAATAAGCGCTCGGTTTGTGACCGACTTTGATCCTGGAATAACGACAGTAATATCAACTGGTTTTGCGCCGCGAAAGATCGCGGGCCACAGTGCGTCGTTATTAATCATCGATTAAGTCTATCCTTTTCCACATGTGTGGCCGTTATGCGCAATCAGCCGAAATGCGTGAGCTCATGGAACAGTTTGAGGTTACGGGCAGTTCACCAAAGCATTCATTACCTGCGAATTGGAATATCGCTCCGACTAATCCCATCTATATCGTTCGTGCAGACTCAAATGAGCGCGATAAACATGCACTAGCAACTCTGTCGTGGGGAATGATTGGGCCATGGCTGCATGATCTCAATGAAGCAAAGACTTCACAATCGCGCGCGATTAATGCGCGCAGTGAAACGATTCATGAAAAACCGACCTTTAGAGCCGCATTTAAATCGACGCGGTGTTTAATTCCCGCCGAAGGGTATTACGAATGGGCGAGCGCCTTAGGTGAATTTGCACCCAAGCAGCCTTTTTATATCTGCGCCCGAAATGGGAAGCAACTGCCGATCGCTGGAATTTGGAGTAGTTGGCGCGCACCGAATGGGAATATTATTGAAAGCGCATCAATCATCACTCAAGAGGCACAAGGCGCGCTGGCAACAATCCATAGTCGCATGCCCGTGTTTATGCCACGCGATCGCTGGAACGACTGGCTTAACCCTGAGAATAATGAGATTGAGAAACTCAAGTCACTTTTGTTGGTTCAATCCCCCGCGTCGATTGTTATCGCCCGACCGATTTCTAGAGCCGTGAATTCAATCATGAAAAATTCAAAAGAGTTAACGTCAGAAATCGAATTGGGGGCGCCAGAAACCCTATTTTAACGATAGCCTTTTGCCGCGATGACATCAACTGATTTAGTTAAAGAGAGCTCGGCGGATCGTGCTGTCCGTTTCGAGCGCGACGCCCTTGTCTTTACCAACCAGCTCTATGCCGCAGCCTTACGTTATACAAAGAATCCGCACGATGCTAAAGATTTGGTTCAAGATACTTATTTAAAAGCCTTTGCCTCTTTTCATCAATTTGAACCTGGCACAAATTTAAAGGCTTGGTTGTACCGCGTTTTGACAACTACATTTATAAATACATACCGCAAAAATCAACGTCGCCCACAGATTTCTGGCGGAGAGATAGAAGACTGGCAGTTAGCAAGTGCAGCTTCGCATTCCAGCAACCTTGGAAAATCGGCGGAGATGGAGGCCTTAGAAAATCTGCCCGATAGTGATATTAAGCGCGCATTAAATGAAATCCCTGAAGAGTTTCGTATCGCGGTTTATTTGGCCGATGTTGAGGGATTTTCTTACAAAGAGATCGCTGACATTGTCGGAGTTCCAGCGGGCACAGTTATGTCGCGCCTACATCGGGGAAGAAAACAGCTGCGCGAGCGGTTAACTGAGTATGCAAAGGAACTCGGCTACTCAGTCAAAGCTCCAAAAGTCATTAGCGCACAAGATTCGACCAAGGAGGAAACTCCATGAGCCAATTCGAAGCGCTACCATGTAATCAGATTCTTAACTCCTTCGTGCTTCTACTCGAAGGAAATACCGATGTACCAATGCGCCATAATATTGAGACTCACCTTTCCGAGTGCCCTGAGTGCTCTGCTGAGTTAGCGCATGAGAAAATAATGCATTCATTGTTACAAGACGTTCTGCGTCGAACGTGTTGTGAAAGCGCGCCAGTTGAGCTGCATAATTCAATTTTCGCCCAGATACATTCACAAATGGCGGGGGCATTCACAACTGAAGTTACTACAGAGTTCACTATGACGGAAATATCTATTGAGATTGATGAGTTCGGTACCATCGAGCACCGAGAAATCACTATCGAGCACACTGAAGAGATTCGATACCACGATGAATTTCCGGAAAAAGGGTGATAGGTAAACCATGAAATCCGCCGAAGATATTATTGGCGCAGTTGGTTTCTCAGTCATGACAGTTCGCCCTGGAGATACATCGTTAGTGACGGGTGTCGGGGACTTGCCTATTGTCGCCCAATCTCATCTGCTCAATCTCATGGAACATGCCGCAGTCATATCTTTAGATGAGAACCTGGACGCAGGAGAAACGACGATTGCAATAAGTGTGGAAATGATTTCTTTGAGTCCGGCATCAATCGGCGCTGAACTTCGAGCGACTTCTCGATGCATTGAAGTGGAAAATAAAGAGTTAACTTTTGAATGTGAAGTCCATGAGGGAGAGCGCCAAATTGCCGCGGCAATGATTAAAAGAGCGACGGTAGAGCGAGTATCTTTTCTCGCACGCACCGCCGCTCAGTCTTTAATCGCTTAATTCTTCGTACTTTTAAACTTTTGGAGTAATTACTGAAGGTTTAAGCCTTCTTGGTCGCCCAAAATATCTCAGCTATTTCATCGATCTTTGCGATTAATTTATCTGCAACTGCAACATCTTGTGTTCCTTTAGTGCCCGCAGCTCCTGCAAGTTTTGTAGCTTCATTGAAGAGCGAATGAAGTTGGGGGTAGGCCTCAAAGTGTGGAGCCTTGAAGTAATCGGTCCATAAAACCCACAGGTGCTCTTTAACTTGATGGGAGCGCTCTTCTTTAATTGCAACAGATCGAGAACGAAAATCAGAATCAGTATTTGCGGCGTACTTTTCCATGCATGCCTTTACTGATAGAGCCTCAATTTTTGCTTGGGCTGGATCGTAGACACCACATGGAAGATCGCAGTGTGCGTAAACGGTTTTCTTAGGTGCAAACATGGTTTCCCTCTCTTAAAAAATTGTCGCGTATAGGTCGTACGAGTGACAGACTACCGTTCGTGAGTAAATTTGGCACCGTCAAAGTTGAAGGTAATTCAATGGAACCCACATTTTGCCAGGGCGATTGGTTATTGGTGCTCTGGATGAAGCAGGCCCCGGATCGAGTACCGCTGGGAAGCATTGCCGTAATTGAGCGCGAAGCACACCCAGGTATTTTTCTTATAAAGCGAGTTCAGAAGGCTCATGCTGGTAAGTATTGGGTCGAGGGAGATCACATCGAAAGCACGGATTCGAGAGCATGGGGCTGGATTACACCCAATGAAATAGTTGGACGGATTTTGTTTCGCTACCGAAAAGGCAAAGTTAGCGCGTGAATGCTTCGAGCATTAACGCTTTTTGTTCATCCTCATGCAAATGATGATTTCCAGTTGCAGGAGATGCCGTTGCACGTCTAGATACTCGTCGCAGAATTCTCGTCCCAAAACCGCGACCACCATGCGCTTCGGAAGTACGAAGTGCAACATGTGACCACGGGCCTTGATTAGCAGGTTCATCTTGGACCCACAACAAATTTGCATTGGGATGTTTATGAGCCTCTGCGACCATTTCATCGATAGGTAGCGGATAGAGAAGTTCAACACGGACAATGGCAGTTGAAGTTTCACCAGTTTTAGCGCGCTCAGCAACTAAATCATGATAAATCTTGCCTGAACAGAAAATAACGCGAGTGGCATTGTGTACGGATTCATCCGCAATCACTGGCCGAAAATGTCCACTCGTAAAATCAGAGAGAGCAGAGGCGGCAGCTCGGAGACGCAACATTGATTTTGGTGTAAAGACAATCATTGGGCGACGTGTCGGGTTTTTTGCGTGCCAGCGCAACAAATGAAAATAAGAGGCTGGAGTAGAGGGTTGCGCCACCGTCATATTTTGTTCGGCACAAATCTGTAAATAACGTTCAATACGTGCCGAAGAATGATCCGGGCCTTGCCCTTCATAACCATGTGGAAGTAGAAGTACAACTGAAGATCGCTCTCCCCATTTCTGAAGTGCCGAAGATATGAACTCGTCGATAATTATTTGGGCACCGTTTGCGAAGTCACCGAACTGGCCTTCCCACATAACTAATGCATCTGCACGTTCAACGCTATAGCCATACTCAAAGCCCATCGTGGCATATTCACTCAGTAGCGAGTCGATCACAAAGAAATGGGTTTCATTGCTATTGAGCGCGCGAAGTGGCGTCCATTCATTGCCATTTTCCTTATCAATAATAACGGCGTGGCGATTACTGAATGTTCCGCGACGCGCATCTTGACCAGCGAGACGAATTGGATAATCCTCTTTTAGCAGCGAGCCGAATGCCAACATTTCACCCGTCGCCCAATCAATTGAATCATCGTTTATTGACGCAACGCGCTTGGCCAATTGGGGTAATAACTTTGGATGAACTGTGAAGCCAGCTGGAATATCCGACTGCGTTGCAGCAATCTCGCGGACCAGGCTTTCACTAATTGAAGTAATAATCTCATCTGCATCGGGTGGAACTGGTGCCTTAAAGTTTGGATCAGTTTCGGCCTGTAAATTATTAACTGCCGCATAGACGGCTTCTAGCTGGTTCTGATAATCCCGCGCCACATCTTCAGCTTCATCTGGCGAAATATCTCCTCGCCCAATGAGGGCTTCTATGTATAAAGTACGCGTGGAGCGCTTAGCATCAATCATTTTGTACATCAGAGGTTGCGTAAAACTGGGCTCGTCACCTTCATTGTGTCCGCGGCGTCGGTAACACACCATGTCGACGACAACATCTTTATTAAATGCTTGACGATATTCAAAAGCCAAACGCGCAACACGTACGCACGCTTCAGGATCATCACCGTTCACATGAAAGACTGGCGCTTGAATAATCTTGGCAAAATCCGTTGAATAAGTCGATGTACGTGCGGCAAGTGGTGATGTTGTGAAACCGACTTGATTATTAACGACGATGTGAATTGTTCCACCAGTGCGATAACCAGCTAACTGAGACATTTGTAATACTTCGGCATTTACGCCTTGGCCGGCAAAAGCGGCATCGCCATGGAGTAAAATTGGAAGTACCGAGTAAGCATTCTTAATATTTAACTTATCCTGCTTGGCGCGAACAATTCCCTCAAGAACGGGGTTAACTGCCTCAAGATGTGAGGGGTTAGCTGCTAAATAGATTTTGGTTGTTGCTCCCGAATGCGAAGTAAAGACGCCTTCCGTGCCTAAGTGATACTTCACATCGCCCGAGCCCTGCACTTGATTATCAGCGAAATGACCTTGAAACTCTTGAAAAATTTGGCCGTGCGACTTTCCCGCGATATTTGCTAAAACATTTAAACGACCTCGGTGCGGCATTCCGATACAGACTTCTTCTAAGCCTTCATCGGCGGCGCTTGAAAGCACTGCATCAAGAATTGGAATTACTGACTCACCACCTTCGAGCGAGAATCGCTTCTGCCCAACAAATTTTGTCTGTAAGAAAGTTTCAAAGGCTTCGGCACTATTGAGTTTGTGTAAAATTCGTAAATTCTCCTGTGGAGCAAGTTTTTGCGCACCAATTTCAACGTGGTTTTGAATCCATATTCGCTCAAGTGGATCCTCAATATACATATATTCAACACCGATGGTGCGGCAGTACGAATCACGTAAAACTCCTAATATTTTTCGAAGTGGCATAAAGGTTTTTCCACCAAAGCCGCCAGTCGCGAACTCTCGATCCAGATCCCAGAGCGTTAAGCCATGCGTTACAACATCTAAATCGGGATGTGAGCGCTGCTTGTACTCCAACGGATCAACATCGGCCATTAAGTGGCCAAAGGTTCTATAGGCATGGATTAACTCTTGAATACGGGCAGTCTTATTAATCTGTTCATCTTTACTAAATTCAAAGTCCTTGGCCCAGCGAATTGGCTCATATGGCACGCGCAGAGCTGCGAAAATTTCATCGTAAAAACCTTCGGCTCCAAGTAATAGTTCGCTCATCCGGCGCAGGAAGTCGCCAGATTGTGCGCCTTGGATAACACGATGATCGTAGGTGCTAGTTAGCGTTACGGTTTTGCTAATTGCCATTCGCGCTAGAGTTTCCTCGCTCGTTCCATGAAACTCAGCTGGATAATCAAGTGCCCCAACGCCAAGGATTAATCCCTGTCCCTGCACTAATCGCGGTACTGAATGAACGGTGCCAAGCGTGCCTGGGTTGGTAATCGATAGCGTTGTTCCGGCAAAATCCTCAACCGTCAACGCGCCTGTTCGCGCCTTTTTGATAACCGCTTCATAGGCGTTCCAAAACTGCCCAAAATCCATTGATTCACAGCCCTTAACCGAAGGAACTAAGAGCTGTCGAGATCCATCGGCTTTCACCAAATCAATTGCAATTCCTAAGTTGATATGTTCAGGATGGCCAATTGCAGGTTTTCCAGCTAATTCACCGAAAAATGCATTCATCTCAGGCATCGCACGAACTGCTTTAATCATTGCGAAAGCGATGATGTGTGTGAAAGATATTTTTCCACCCCGCGCACGCTTCAAATGATTATTTATCACTATACGGTCATCAATCATTAACTTAGCTGCGACTACACGAACAGATGTTGCCGTTGGAACTGAAAGCGATGCCTCCATACTTTGAACAACTCGGGCCCCAACGCCACGAATTGGTTCAAGGGTTGAGGCACTTGGTGTTGCTAAGACTGGAGTTGGTTTAAGAATTGGATCGGCAGGTGTTGGTTGCGGGGTTGGCGTATCGGTAACAACCGGTTGGGCAACAGGTGTGCTTTGATTCGCCTGGGTGGGTAAAACTGTTGGTGTAACTTCCACACAATCTACAGCGCAATCGACTCCAACTATTTCAAAGGGAATCCCACCGATTCCAAAGGCACAAGCGCCAGCGCCAGTTGCATCTCCATCGGCTCCAGTTGTGGAAGTTACACCCATTGTTTTACCCACCCAGGCGAATCAAAGCACACCTGTTGCCCAACTGGTTGTTACCGATACGCCAACCCCGCAACCAACACCTGCCGATCCAATTCTTAAACCAACTCCAGTCTTAGCAACACCAAGTGCCTCAACCCTTGAACC
>JANLPM010000169.1:0-3319 GCA_031367265.1 Actinomycetes bacterium | reverse complement strand
GTTCTTTGGCATGACGCCGACATGAAAAGAGTGGCGGGTAACTCTGGTCGAATTGCCGAGATGGATTTCATTGAGATTAAGCGCCATTATCAAGAGGCAATACTTTTGGAAGAGCTGCTCGAATTAGCGCGCGATAATAATAAAGAGTTGGCGATTGAAACTAAACATCCTGTGCCCAGTGCCAGCAAAGTTGAGAAAAAAGTAATGGAGCTTATCGCCGAAGAGAGTAATAAACCCGATATAACTATTATGTCTTTTTCTTGGCTAGCCATTGAAAACATCAGAAAGATTAATCCAAAGCAGCCAACAGTGGCCTTATTGGAAGATCGATTCAACGCACTTATGCGGCGATTTACCTCTGCGCAGTTTTTAGGCCCAAGCGTGAAGTATTTAAGATCAACGCCAGAACTGACCCATCAGCAGAAGAAACTCTTTGTTTGGACCGTTGACGATGCTGATGATATGCGTTTTTGTTCAGATAATGGCGTTGAAGTTCTCATTACAAATAATCCGTCATTTGCCCGCAAAGTGCTCGGGTATCATTAGCAAGTGAGTACATATGCATATCTGGGCCCAAAGGGAACTTTTACCGAAGCGGCGCTTAAGAAAATTACCTCTTCTAACGACTCGCTAATCCCTTATGCCAATGTCACTGCGACTTTAGATGCCGTTCGAGTTGGAAAGGCTCACTTTGCATTGGTACCCATTGAAAACTCGGTGGAGGGTGTTGTAGCCCGCACACTCGATGAGCTAGCTACCGGAACTCCGTTGTCAATAGTTGGTGAAGTCACTTTGCCAGTTTCATTTGCATTAATGGTTAAACAAGATGGGGTTGACATTCGTAGAATTGCTACCCATCCTCATGCCGAAGCTCAGTGCCGCGCATATATTGCACTTAATTACCCCGATGCCGAGTTAATCGCTACAGCTTCAACGGCCGCCGCAGCTGAAGCGATCGGTCGGGGAGAATTTGATGCAGCGATTGCCGCGCCAGTAGCCGCAGCGCACTATGGCCTTCGAGTTGTGGCCGATAACATCGGTGACATCATCGGCGCGGTTACGCGCTTTGTCTTAGTATCAAAACCCGGCTCTCCGCCAAAAATCTCAGGCTACGACCGAACATCATTAGCGGTTTTCATTGGAATTGATCATGCGGGTGCATTATTAGATATTTTAACTGAGTTCGCTAAACGCAATGTGAATTTAACTTTCATTCAAAGCCGTCCAACCGGCATAGAACTTGGTCACTACCATTTCATAATTGATGCCGAAGGTCATGCCAGCGATGCTCCAGTTAAGGAGGCAATTGAAGCGTTGCGCTCCATCTGTGAAGATATTCGCTTCCTAGGCTCTTATCCGCGAGAAAAGTTAAGTAAATGATTGATATCAAATTTTTACGTGAATACTCGCAGATTGTTCGCCAATCGCAGATGGGGCGGGGTGAAGACCCAGCTATTGTGGATCGAGCATTAGCAAGTGATGAAGCTCGACGCTTAGCAATAAACGAATTTGAATCACTTCGCGCCCAACAAAACACACTCTCAAAATTGGTAGCTTCTGCAAGTGGAGATGAAAAATTGAAGTTTCTGGAGAACTCCAAAGTTTTATCTGCAAAAGTTAAAGCGGCCGATAGTAAACGTTCCGAACTAGAAGAGTTAACTAAAGACCACATTATGCAGTTGTCCAATGTGTTGGATCCAGCCGCACCAATTGGCAAAGAAGCAGATTTTGTTGTTATCGAACATGTTGGAACGCCGCCGAACTTCGATTTTCAAATTAGAGATCACATGGAAATCGGCAAACTTCTTGGCGCAATTGACACTGAACGTGGAGCAAAAGTTGCAGGTTCGCGCTCTTATTATTTAACTGGTCAAGGTGCGATGCTTGAGTTCGCGTTAGTTAATTTTGCAATTGCTTCGGCATCAAAGGCTGGATTTACGCCAGTTATCCCACCAGTATTAGTAAATCCGGCGGCAATGGAGGGAACTGGTTTTCTAGGCCAAGCGGCAGAAAACGTTTATCATTTAGAAAAAGATGATGTTTATCTGGTAGGAACTAGTGAGGTTCCACTGGCTGCATTCCACATGGACGAAGTGCTCATGGCCGAAAAGCTTCCGATTAGATATGCCGGTTATTCATCGTGTTTTCGTCGCGAAGCTGGAACCTATGGCAAAGACACCCGTGGGATTATTCGTGTTCATCAATTTGATAAAGTTGAAATGTTTTCATTCACTCATCCCGATCAAGCTAAAGAAGAGCACAAACGCCTCTTGCAGTGGGAGAAAGATTTCATTAACGCCATGGAAATTCCATATCGCGTAATTGACGTTGCTTCTGGAGACCTTGGCTCAAGTGCTAACCGCAAATTTGATATTGAAGCCTGGATACCCACGCAAAACGCTTATCGTGAGGTGACCAGTACTTCCAACTGCAGCGAGTTTCAAGCTCGCAGATTAAATATTCGCTTCAAAGATGCTTCAGGAACAAGGGCGGTAGCAACCCTGAATGGAACACTGGTAGCAATCCCTCGCATGATTGTTGCAATTTTTGAGAACCATCAAAACGCCGATGGAAGCGTAAATATTCCTAAGGCATTACAACCATTTCTGGGTAAAGATCGATTTGAGTTGGTGTGAACAGGCGTCCAAAACTTATTGCAACTGATTTAGATGGCACAATTGTCCGACATGATGGAACTATTTCACCACGAACGGTTGCAGCTTTTTCAAAAGCTCACTCACTAGGCATTCATATTTATTTCGTCACCGGGCGACCACCGCGCTGGATGGATGACATTCGTGACACGTTTGGTTTCGGCGGAGCTATTTGCGGTAACGGTGCCATGTTGTATGACCTCAAAACAAGCATGGTTACTGAAGAGTGGATGATTACTAAAGCGGAACAGTTTGATATTGCACAAAGAATGAGAGCTGCAATCCCTCCAATATCTTTTGCCATTGAATCTCACGATTACTATCACCGCGAGAAAAGCTATATTCCTCGCTGGGATATCGGTTTAGATAACGTTGGCGTTGAAAGAATTGAGGATGCCATTAAAGCCCCGGCGTTTAAAATGTTAGCGCGCTGTAGTGGTGGCGAGTTTTCATCCGATGAAATGTTAGCGGTTGCGCTTCGGGAACTTGATGGTTTTGTTACCGTTACACATTCAAATGCTCACGAGTCCCTCTTGGAAATTTCAGCGCTAGGTATTTCGAAAGGGCAAACCCTTGCTAAAGTTGCTGCGCGTTTGAAAATTGATGCAGCGGATTGCATCTCATTTGGTGACAATCCAAATGATTTTTCTATGCTGGAATGGTGT
>JANLPM010000150.1:0-7492 GCA_031367265.1 Actinomycetes bacterium | reverse complement strand
TAAAAAACTGCGCTAAACGACAAAGGCACCGGTACTGCGTAGAAATCCTAAAAATCACGGATTTCGAAGCAGTGGCCGGGGCCTTTGGGAGTAAGAGTTAGTTAGTTGGTTACAGGCTCGCGAACGAGGTTTGGATCAACTGCAATTCCAGGTCCCATCGTTGTTGAGATAACTGCCTTTTGAATGTATCGACCCTTTGAAGAGTTTGGCTTTGCTCGTATTACCTCTTCCATTGCAGCTGCATAGTTTTCAGCAAGCTGTTGGGCAGTAAATGAGGTTTTACCAATCAAGAAGTGAAGGTTTGAGTTCTTATCGACACGAAATTCAATTTTTCCGCCCTTAATATCTGTAACTGCCTTTGCAACATCGTTAGTCACAGTTCCAGTCTTTGGATTTGGCATTAGGCCACGAGGTCCGAGAACCTTTCCAAGGCGACCAACCTTACCCATGAGATCTGGTGTTGCAACAACTGCATCGTAATCAAGGCGGCCTTTAGCGACCTCTTCAATGAGTTCGTCTCCACCAACAATGTCGGCACCTGCTGCGCGCGCAGCATCGGCCTTATCACCATTTGCAAATACTAAAACGCGTGCAGTCTTTCCTGTGCCATGTGGCAAGTTAACCGTTGAGCGAATCGCTTGATCTGCTTTTTTTGGGTCAACGCCAAGAACTAACGCAACTTCAATCGATGCGTTGTACTTCACTGTTGAGGTTTCTTTTGCAAGTGTTACTGCCTCAAGCGGAGTGTAAAGGTGATCCTTAGTTACTTTAGCTGCAGCTTCATTATATTTCTTTGAGCGCTTCATTTCAGTCCTCTTTTTTAAGGGTTGTGGTTAACGGAGCAGCGAGCTCCTCCCACATCTCTTTCTCGCGGTGAGAAAAAGAAATATTTTTTTTGCTAGTTAGTACTATCCGTTAGTAGTGATTCCCATTGACCGTGCCGTACCAGCGATAATGCGGGATGCGGCGTCGATGTCATTTGCATTTAAGTCATCCATCTTTACCTTTGCAATTTCAGCAACCTGAGCCATCGTGATGTTTGCGACTTTGGTCTTGTGTGGAACTGCCGAGCCTTTTTCAACGCCAGCAGCCTTCAATATTAGGCGAGAGGCGGGAGGAGTCTTGGTTACGAAAGTAAATGAGCGATCTTCGTAGACCGTAATCTCAACGGGAATAATTTGGCCCTTTTGAGCCTCAGTTGCTGCGTTATATGCCTTTACGAACTCCATGATGTTGACACCATGCTGGCCAAGGGCAGGACCTACTGGAGGTGCAGGTGTTGCTGCGCCTGCTTGGATCTGCAACTTGATAAAGCCGGTTGCCTTCTTCTTTGGTGCCATTTCTCTTCCTCTTTTTTCTTATCGTTTACTAGGGTAATTAAATCTTTTGAACTTGAGCAAATGAAAGCTCTACTGGTGTTTCGCGTCCGAAGATTGAAACGAGAACTTTAAGCCTTGCCTGCTCAGGCATGATCTCTGAGATCGACGCAGGAAGCGTTGCAAATGGACCATCCATAACCGTTACTGATTCTCCGACTATAAAATCTATAAGACGAATATCAATCTTGTCTGATTTCTTTACTGGTCGCGGAGCCAAAATCTTTTCAACATCATGCATACTCAATGGGCTTGGATGATGCGCATTTCCAACGAATCCAGTAACTCCTGGAGTGTTACGAACTGCCGACCACGATTCATCTGTGAGATCCATTCGAACTAAGACATACCCAGGATAGATATTGCGCTTCACCATTTTGAAAGCGCCGTTCTTGAGCTCTTTAACCTCTTCTTCTGGCACTTCAATCTGGAAGATATAATCCTCCATATTTAAGGATTGAATACGGGTTTGAAGATTGCCCTTTACTTTCTTTTCATAACCTGCATATGAGTGAACGACGTACCAATCACCAAGGGCGGTGCGAAGTGTTCGGCGAAACTCAGCGTTGGGATCGTTCTCTTCCGAATCGATATCGCCATCTTCATCCGATGCGAGCGCAAGTTCAGACTCGGCGGACTGATGTGGTTCTGCGGTAATTTCAACTTCTTCAATAGTTGGTGAAGCGAGCTCAGATGCAGAAGCGGCAAGAGCTGCTTCAAATGCATCAGACTTCTGTGTCACTACCTCTGTTTTCACAGCATCGTCAGCTACTGGTTCGGACACCGCGACGACAGCATCGATTGTTGACACTTCGGACACTACGTTTAGTTCTTCGGTCATTTCCGCTTCCCTATCCAAATACCCAGAAAACGATCTTTGTTAAGACAAGATCGAGAAGAGATACAACGGCGATGATAAAAGTTACGAAGACCAAGACAACCGAGGTGTATGTCGTCAACTGATTACGAGTTGGCCAAACTACTTTGGTGAGTTCATTGGTAACTTGGCGGTAGAAAAGGCCGACGCGCGCAAATACTCCGAGCTTCTCGGCTACTTGTTCAGTTGACTCAGTCATCGTCAATCCTTTCCATACTTCTCTCATTTCGTGCACATACAACTTGCAGGGCAGGAGGGACTCGAACCCCCAACCGGCCGCTTTGGAGACGGCAACTCTAGCCAATTGAGCTACTGCCCTTCGCACGAAGGCATGACAAAACCATAGGGAAAAGCAAACCCTCGTGAGCGTTGAAGTGTAGAGGTAAGTGATACCCCAGGTCTAACTCGCTTCAGGAATACGGCAGACTTAGAGCCATGAATTCACGCATTTCCACCCGTATCGCGGCCATTACTGAGTCTGCCACTTTAGCTGTCGATGCTAAAGCTAAAGCCTTAAAAGCGGCGGGGCGCCCAGTCATCGGATTTGGTGCGGGTGAGCCCGATTTTCCAACTCCTGATTACATTGTTGAAGCCGCAGCAGCTGCCGCGTTTGTTACGAGTAATCATCGATATACGCCAACACCTGGCCTGCCTGAACTGCGCGAAGCCATTGTCGTAAAGACTATGAGGGACTCCAGCTATCAAATTACTTCAGATCAAGTTTTAGTCACCAATGGTGGCAAGCAGGCGGTCTATCAGGCATTTGCCACAATAATTAATGAGGGTGATGAGGTTTTGTTACCCGCACCTTATTGGACTACGTATCCAGAGTGCATCAAATTAGCTGGTGGAATTGCAATTCAAGTCTTTGCCGATGAAACTCAAAATTATTTAGTAACGGTCGACCAGTTAGAGGCGGCTCGAACTAATAAAACAAAAGCGATTTTATTTTGCTCTCCCTCTAATCCAACGGGTGCGGTTTATTCGCCCGCGCAAGTAAAAGCTATTGGTGAATGGGCAGTTGCACACAATATTTGGGTTATCTCGGACGAAATTTACGAGCACTTGTTATATGACGGGGCAACTGCTCCAAGTATGCCAGTTCTAGTTCCCGCGCTTGCAAACACATCCATCATTTTAAACGGTGTTGCAAAGACGTATGCGATGACAGGTTGGCGTGTTGGTTGGATGATCGGACCAAAGGATGTGATTAAAGCGGCAACAAATCTTCAGTCGCACCTCACTTCAAATGTTTCTAACGTTTCCCAGCGCGCTGCAATTGCCGCAGTCAGCGGTAATTTGGAGGCAGTACACATGATGAGAGCAGCTTTTGATCGCAGACGGAGATTAATCGTTGCACTTCTGAATGAAATCCCCGGTTTTAATTGCCCAACTCCAAGCGGCGCTTTTTACGTTTATCCATCGGTAAAAGGAGTTCTGGGAAAAACTATTCATGGGAAAACGCCACACACTTCCGCCGAACTTGCAACACTTTTGTTAGAAGAAGTTGAAGTCGCAGCAGTCCCAGGTGAGGCCTTTGGGCCATCGGGTTATCTACGTTTTTCATATGCAACAAGTGATGCCGACATCGTTGAAGGAATAAGTCGAATTAAGAAACTGCTTACCGAAGGCTAAATTTCTAAGCCAATAAGATTAACTTCGGCAACCAGGGTAATCCCAAAAACGCTCTGTACATGATCGCGGGCTCGCTTAGCTAAGGCTGCAATGTCCGAAGCCGTTGCATGACCTGTATTTGTAAGTGCAAGAACATGCTTAGTTGAAATACGGGCACCACCAATTTCATCGCCTTTATGGATTCCCGAGTTCTCAATTAGCCATGCCGCCGATACTTTTACTCGTCCATCAAGTTGTGGCCACTTGGGTGCCGCATTTGGCAGAGAATCCGCGGCCTGCTGAGAAACAATTGGATTTGTAAAAAAAGACCCGGCCGACCATGAATCATGATCTTCGTTTGATAAGAGCATTCCTTTTTTGCCCCGTAATTCGAGCACTGCAGTTCGGCAATCAATAACTGAAGCTTTGTCGCCGAGTTCGATTTCGAGTTTCTTTGCAAGTTCAAGGTAAGTAATTGGTGTGGTCATTTCACCGATTCGAAGTTGAAAAGCTACATCTAAAACCACGTAACGACCAGGATGGGATTTAAAATATGAATTGCGATATGAAAAATCACACTCGCTATTGGTAAAAGTTTTAATTCCTTTATTGACGCGATCATACGTGCGCACGCGCGTAATAAACTCACTTACTTCGTGACCATATGCACCAATGTTTTGAATTGGCGCAGCGCCAACTGTGCCTGGTATCCCACTTAAAGTTTCTAGACCCGCAAATCCTCGGTCGATACAGGTCTTAACGAAGAAATCCCAGTTTTCTCCGGCGCCAATAGTTAACGTTGCACCACTACAGGCATCGATTTCAGATTCAACCGAGTTATTTGCAATGTGAATTACTGTGCCGGCAAAACCACTATCTGCGACTAAAACATTTGTTCCACCACCCATAATAAGAATCGGCGAATCTCCAGCTTCGACAATCGCTTTAATGATTTCAACCTCACTTGCGACATGCACAATCGAAGTCGCCGGACCACCCACTCGCAGGCTGGTGTAGTTCGATAGCTCGGTCATGGATAAAGATTAGCGACGTGGCGACAAAATTGCGCTCTTACCTTTAAAGCGCTCAAGAATTCGATGGTAATTCTTTGTGGATTGCAGCTGGCGATAATCTGCTTTGCCATCGTGGTTGTTAATGTGTGGCGCAATTTCCGCGCGCAAGGTGTCAGCGAGTGCAAAATCCTTAACTACTCGCGCATCCATGCGATGTCGAGCAAGGGCAACAACTGATTCAGGAGCGCTCATTGAGTGACGACTGCTTTAGCCATTCCCAAAACTTTTATACCGGCCGATGTCGCAATACACTCCAATTTAACGCTTTCACCATCAACTTCTACCACCGTAGCATTTACGGTTAAATCAACCTTTTGGTTTGCGGGCACAATGACCGGTTTAATAAATCGTGCCGAAAAAGCTTTCACGTTAGCGCTACCTCCAGCCCACTCACTAATGAATGTCCCAACTAAAGCCATTGTAAACATGCCATGTGCAATAACATTTGGGAGGCCGACAGATAACGCGAAATCTTCATCTTGGTGAATCGGGTTCTGGTCACCGCTTGCATTGGCGTAAGCCTTTAACATTGCGCGATCCAGATAGAAAACTCTTTCAGGAACTTTATCCCCAACTTTTATCATCCGCGCACTACTAACGTTGACCATGATGAAACCACAAGTTCGGATTCGCAATGTAAATCAGAGCGAACTGAGATAATTTCATTGCCCGCAGCTACTCGTAGCGTCTCTATGGTTGCCGAACATCTGAAAGTATCACCAGCCACAATTGGTCGAAAGATTTCAAACTTTTGATCTCCATGTACTAAACGCGACCAATCAACTCCGATGTCAGGCTTTGTCAAAATCGTTTCGTATTGTGAGAGGGATATGCGGATTGAAAAGGTCGGTGGCGCAACGCTTGTATCGCTCTCACCAATTGCGGCAGCAAATTCATCTATCTGCGATTGCGTTACGGTTATTAAATCTGTACCTTCAAAGGTACGCCCGACAGAATCGGGATTGATCATTATCGAGTTTCGCGGTGAACTGTCGAAGATTTACAACGAGGGCAGAACTTCTTGAGCTCCATGCGATCTGGATCATTGCGGCGGTTCTTCTTAGTAATGTAGTTGCGCTCTTTGCAGTCAACGCAGGCCATGGTGATCTTTGGACGAACGTCCGCGCTCTTACTTGCCATGGACTTACTCCTTCTTTTCATTGCGAAACGGATTAATGAGGGGCTCAGGTTACCTGAGGCCTCCCAATGCGCGAAATTCACGCGGAAAGTACTCGTAGCGGGAGCGGGATTTGAACCCACGACACAGCGATTATGAGCCGCTTGCTCTACCAAGCTGAGCTACCCCGCCAGGGGTGTGCTTTGAAAAGAACTCACTTCTAGTGAAGGAGCTCTCATCGAGCCCCCCACCGGAATCGGACCGGTGACCTCTTCCTTACCATGGAAGCGCTCTACCAACTGAGCTAGGGGGGCGCTGGTTGTTTTTTAGTAATGAGTCGAAGGCTGAGCGTACAGGCAGGTGGGGGTTTAAGGCTATTTGATGGCCTGTAAAACCACCTGCATAAAAAGGTCCAGGGTAATCCTTCTGAATCCAAGAGTTAAGATCCTCTAGGTTTTCCTGCCTGCGTAATTCCAGTAATAATTTTTAACCCAGCAACTCGTCCACTGTTCTCGTAATCATCATTTACAAGAACTGCTTTATAGCCAGCGGATTCCAAGATGCCCAGCGCCACTGAAGCGCGATAACCACTAGCACAGTGCACCCAAATCTCCTTTTCATGTTGTAACTCAGTGATTCGAGCGGCTAATTCATAAAAGGGAATATGTATCGTTCCTTGGATATGGGAGGTGCGCCGTTCGCCATTGCTACGCGTATCAAGGATGAGAATGTCAGGGTTATTCAAGCCTTCTGGAACATCTTTAAATGTAACTTCTCCATTCTTTTTAAGCCCAGGGATGTCTTTTAAGTTATTAACAAAGGCACCAATTGGCCGATCAATTCCAATCCGAACTAATTCGCGTTGCGCAGTGGCGATATCTTCCTGCTTGTCTGAGAGCAGTATCAAAGTATTCTCATAAGGAAATATCCATCCAAAGTAACTGGCAAAAGATCCATCTAATCCAAATGAGAGAGTTCCTGGTATATGCCCGCGGATATATGAGTTTCTAGATCGTAAATCCAAGGCCCACACGCCGGCATCTATCGCTGTGAGCATTTCATTAGTTGAGAGCGCCTGCAGTTCGGAGATATCAATTGGACCCGCACCAGCACAATTGCTCGCACCCATGAGTTTGAAATATGTGGGGAAGGTATCAAGACCAGCGAGCGTCTGGGAGATGAAACTCTCTTTATCCAATAATAAGGCGGGATTATTACGTTTTTCATCTGCAATGGTGGATGAATCTCCACTCGTTGGTGTGGCTGCACAGAATGAGCCAAAACCATGAGTTGGGTGAATAGTAATTTTATCGTCAAGCAAATCAACAATTCGATGAAGAGATTCATGTTGTAATCCTGCAAGAGCAGCTGCATTATCCCAACCAAGTAAATCCGGTCGGCCAGAGGAGCCATGCAACATAGATCCACCAGTGAA
>JANLPM010000115.1:0-5906 GCA_031367265.1 Actinomycetes bacterium | reverse complement strand
CATTGATTCGATGATTCGCATGTTTGCTTGATGTGCAATGAAAGAACCGAGCTCATCGGCACGTACACCGGCGGCCGCAAGGGCTTTTAATCCAACTTTGCTGACGTTAAAAACCGCCCAACGATAAACCGTTTGGCCTTGTTGCGAAATATTTGGCCAGCCAATTTCCCTCGCACCTTTCTCGGGCGAGTTTCTAAAATCTGTATAAGCAGGTTTCATTAAAATTGCCTCGCGCGAATCCGCGTCCGACCCCCAAGCAACAGGTCCAATTCGTGCATCATCACTGGCTCCAATTACAACGGCTCCGGCACCGTCGGCAAAGATAAATGCGGTTGCTCGGTCATCGGGGTCCGTAAAATCTGAAAGCTTTTCTACCCCAACCACTAAAACCTTCTTCGAAGTTCCAGCTCGAACTAAATCACTAGCCATTGCCACGCCATAACAAAAACCGGCACATGCCGCACTGATATCAAATGCTGCAGCCTTTGGATTGCCGAGCAGATTAATTAACTCGGTCGCCGCACTTGGTGCCTGGAAAGGATAAGTAATCGTTGCCAGAATTAAAGTATCGACATCGGCCATCGTTATATTCGCACGCTTGAGCGCCATTTCACAGGCAGCTTGCGCCATAGTAATTACAGTTTCATCCTCGCCTGCGATTCGCCGACTTTGAATTCCAGTGCGTTGTTGAATCCACTCATCGCTGGATTCAATGCGCTGAACGATTTCACTATTAGGGACCAGGTGTTTTGGACGATACGAGCCAACTGAAAGTATCTGACTGTTTACCATTGGTGGGAGTTTTATGCTCATGCGTGCCTTCCTGCGAATTCACGTGCAGCGACTAAATCGTCCGCGCTCTTGAGAGCAAAGCTTTCGATTTCAGGAACTGCCCGCTTAAGTAAACCAACCAGAGTTCCAGCTGGAGATAATTCAATAACACCCGAAACACCTATTGATTTAAATCGTTCCATACATAAGTCCCAGCGCACCGGATTAGCTATTTGGTTTACAATTCGGGTCACAATCTCTTCGGCTTTATATATGAGCTCGCCATCTTTATTAGAAATAACCGGAATTAATGGCTCCTGTGTTTTTATGGTTGCAGCAAGTGCGGCAAGCGGTGCAATTGCGACGTGCATGTATTGAGTATGAAATGCACCAGTGACGGCCAAAGATCGCACCCGCGAACCCTGTGGCGGGTCTTGGCCCAGTTGAGCCAGAGCCCTTAAATCTCCAGCTGCCACAATTTGACCCCCGCCATTTTCATTTGCCGCGATCAAACCTAAATTCGCTAGTGCAGTAAGTACTAAAGTTCGGTCGCCACCTAACACTGCCGACATTCCAGATGGTAATAATGCGGCGGCCTTGGCCATTTCTAATCCGCGTGCCCTTACAAGTTTCAAGGCATCGAGCTCACTAATTGCGCCACTAAGGGCTGCAGCAGCGATTTCACCAACTGAGTGCCCTGAAGTCGCGCCTATCGACGCAATCCCCAGTGCACGGGCAGTTAATAAAGATGTTGCCACAATTAATGGTTGAGCGTTGGCCGTATCTCTAATCTCATGGGCATCGGCAGTTGTTCCTAGTTGAACTATATCTAATTCGATTTCGTCAGACCATTGATTAAGTAAATCAAGAAGAGTTGAATCTGTGATCCATGATGAAAGCATCCCAGGTGTTTGGGATCCTTGACCAGGTGCGATAAGTGCCAACATAGATATGAAACTTTATCAATTACTGCCTAGTACGCGAAACTAACCACACTTGCACGCTGTGCGCCGATACTGAAACCTTTGAGCTGGGCGGTGCAATCACGGGTTCGTACGTTGCAATATCCGCCGCAGCATCGAAAATACATCTAAAGGTTTCACCCCACAGCTGATCTGGAAGTGTGAAAATAGTTTCTTGTGTTGACGAGTTCATTAACATGAGTAATCCCCGCGTTGGATCTGCTTCTATGAAAACGGTGATGCTACGTTTTTCTTCATCGGCCCAGTGATTATCACTCATTTCACGGCCACCAAGTGAAAACCAGGCAATGTCTTTTCGCCTTGTACCTTGGTCAATAATGCCCGTGAAAAACTCAGATGCAACATCGGCTAAATATGTTTGGCGAATCAAAGCCAACGATTGCACCGTCATTAAGACATCTTGCGCGCCAGGACTTAAATCCCAGGGCAGCGCCCAACCTCCATTAAACGTAGCTGCGCTTTCGTGGTTAAATTCAACTGGCAAGGAGTAAGCATTATTAGAACCATTGTAAGACCTATTCACTTCGTCGCCCATATTTAACATGGGAACACCAGAGGACAGTATCAAGGTCGCTAACATCGATTTCTTAAGTCTTTGTCGGATGATATTAATTTCAACATCATCGCATTCTCCCTCAACACCCACATTCCATGATCTATTAGCATCACTTCCATCCACATTGTTTTCACCATTGGCTTGATTGTTTTTTACATTAAAAGTCACCATATCGTGCAAAGTAAAACCATCATGTGCGGCGATAAAGTTAATTGAGGAAGTAGGTCCGCGATAATGGAAAATAGAGCTAGAACCACTCATACTGCTAGCAATATCCGATACACCCTCGCCATAACCTCGCGCTAAATCGCCCAGCCAAAACTGTCGGATCGAGTCACGATAAACGTCGTTCCACTCACGCCATGGATGCGGGAAATCTCCGAGGGAATAACGCGTGGTGTCCCAGGGCTCTGCAATCATCTTAAAGTTTCGCAAAACTGAATCAGACTCAATCGCCGACATCAGTGAAGAGTTAAAGGCGCTATCGCTGGTGTAAAGCGCGGTCGCTAAATCAAATCGAAACCCATCAACTCCAATGACTTCAATCCACCAACGGAGTGAATCAATGACTTGGCGTACAGAGTGTGGATTGCTTGCCGCGAAAGTATTTCCACATCCTGTCACATCGATATAGTTACCATGATTATCTTGGCGGTAGTAAGCCTTATTATCAATTCCTTTGTAAGAAAACGTGGGTCCACCCACGCCGCCTTCGGCAGTATGGTTATAAACAACATCTAAAATAACCTCAATGCCAGCAGAATGTAATTGGTCCACGGCCCACTGCAATTCAGTTATCGGATTCTCGGTTGCTGCATATGCGCGGTGTGGTGCGCTAAAAGAAATCGGGTTATAGCCCCAATAGTTTTTTCGCCCTCGATTAAATATTGCTGGCTCAGTTATGAATGCCGCAATTGGTAATAGCTCGAGCGCCGTAACTCCAAGCGATTTCAAATGAGCAATTGTACTGGGGTGACCAAGAGCTCTATATGTTCCGCGTTCGCCTTCGCTAATCGCTACATTCTTTGCAGTTAATCCTGCCACATGCGCCTCATAAATTAAGGTCTTGGCCCAAGGTACCAAGGGACGCACAATTTCCCGCGCGCGATAATCAGTAACAACTGAGAAAGGCACAAAGCCAGCGCTGTCGCGATTATCTCGTATTGTTAAATCTCCAGCACCCGTTCCATCGCGTGAAGTGTGACCAAAAATCTCTGGAGCATATTTGAGATTGCCAGCTAATTGATGTGTATAAGGATCTATTAAAAGTTTGGCAGCGTTAAAGCGAACACCGTTTTCAGGTGCCCACGGACCATAGACGCGATATCCATATCTTTGGCCTGGACGCACTCCGGCTAAATACCCATGCCAGATTGGCCCATTACGATGTGACATTGCAAAGCGCGTTTCAAGTAAGGCCCCGTTGACCTCATTAAATAGGCATAGTTCAATCGCGTCGGCAGCGTTCGACCAAATCGCAAAATTTGTTCCGCCTTCGGTAACTGTGGCGCCAAGGGTTCGAGGATCGGCAGGTAGCACGGGGCAATAATGCCCTACCTGCGCGCCAGCGTTGGCCTTTGCAATTACCCATCAGTAACATATGCGCCATGAAGATCGCAGTCTGCGTTAAACAAGTTCCAGATTCATGGGCAGAAAAAAAGATGGTCAGTGGATTCCTTGACCGTCTCAACGTCGATGCTGTTCTAAATGATCTGGATGAATACGCCGTCGAAGAGGCGATTCGTATCAGCGAGGCCCACGGCGGAAATGATGTGGGCGGAGCTAATTCCGTGACAGTTATTTGCATGGGTCCAGAGCGCGCAACCGATGCCATTCGTAAATCGCTCTCAATGGGCGCAGATGGTGGAATTTTAATTACTGATCCGACATTAGCCGGCGCCGACGCCCTGCTAACTTCGCATGTTTTAGCAGAAGTTATTAAGAAAGAGGGATTCGATTTAGTTATCTGTGGAACAGAATCTACCGATGCACGAATGAGCGTTATTCCCGCCATGATTGCGGCGCGTTTGGGTTGGGCGCAGTTAACTTTTGCAAGTTCAGTCACTGTTGACTCCAAGGCTTCCTCCGTTTCAATTAGTCGAAGCACGGAGGCTGGAGTGGATTCAATGACTGCGAATTTCCCAGTAGTTATCGGCGTAATTGAAAAAATTAATGAACCACGCTATCCATCTTTTAAAGGAATTATGGCAGCTAAAAAGAAAACAATTGAGAGCCGCGATTTAGCCACTGTTGGAATCAGTGCACAATCGCCGTGGTCACAAGTCACTGACTCATCGCTTCGGCCACCACGTGCAGTTGGGGTAAAAATTACAGATGATGGAACTGCCGGTGAAAAACTCGTGGCCTTTTTAGCTGATAAGAAGTTAATATGAGCAACGTATTTTTCCTAGCTGATTTCGTTGGAGAAAAAGCGACGAGAGTGAACGCTGAGCTGGCAACGGCAGGCGCGCGTATTGGCGCAGTTACCGCGATTGTGTTGGCACCTATTGGTGAAGGTTCGGTCCGAGCAGCGGCGTTAACTACAGGTGCAATTTCGTCAATCATTGTTATCGAAAGTGCAGATTTTCAAAACCATGGCGTTGCAGCAAGTGCTGATGCCATAGCTCAGTTAGTAGTTCAAAAAACTCCTGATGTTTTATTAGTTGCATCGCACGCATTTGGAAAAGAGCTTGCAGGAATCGTGGCAGTAATTACCGACTCTGGAATTATTACCGATGCAAGTGATGTATCAGCAGAAGCGGTTGCAACCCAGATCATCTTTGGTGGCTCAACGACCGTGCACTCACAAGTTGTCCACGGAACAAAAATTATTACCGTGCGTCCAAACTCAATTTCCATTGATCCGGTCGCCTCCTCACCTTCAATTGAAGTTATTGCCATCAAGGTCTCTGAGGTAGCAAAAAAAGCGACGGTAACTGCAACGTTGCCTCCCGTACAAGGAGGCCGACCTGAGTTAACGGATGCTGACATAGTCGTCTCAGGCGGACGGGGAACAAATGGAGATTTCTCTGCCGTCGAGGCATTCGCCGATTCATTGGGCGCAGCCGTTGGTGCATCACGTGCTGCAACGGATGCTGGTTGGTATCCACACACTCATCAAGTTGGCCAGACCGGCAAGACTGTGAGTCCACAGTTATATGTGGCATGTGGAATTTCAGGTGCTATTCAACATCGCGCTGGAATGCAGACGAGCAAGTTAATTGTCGTTATAAATAAGGATGCTGAAGCGCCAATCTTTGAGCTGGCAGATTTTGGTGTTATTGGTGATCTATTTACCGTGCTACCACAGGCCACTCAAGGCGTGAAGGCACGTAAAGCCTAAGATTAACCCCATGTCATCGATCTATCTCGACCATGCCGCGACGACACCGATGCTTGAGACCGCTTTAATTGCTATGACAAAACAGTTAGCTGCCCTCGGTAATCCGTCGAGTTTACATACGCATGGCCGAGCAACGCGCAAAATATTAGAAGATGCACGCGAAGGGCTAGCGAAAGAAGTTGGATGCCTGCCCAGCGAAATCATTTTCACTGCCTCAGGAACAGAGGCAAATAATATTGCACTCAAGGGTTTG
>JANLPM010000113.1:0-2091 GCA_031367265.1 Actinomycetes bacterium | reverse complement strand
GCAAGTCGATCGTTATATTCTTCGGCAACGTAGAGTGCCGTACCGCCTCCCATCGATAAGCCAGCGATGAAAACTTGATCGCATACTTTAAATAACTCTTCTAGCTCGCTTTTAACTTTATCTGGCCACTCTTGCCACTTCACTTTGTTGAGATCTTCTGGTTTGGTTCCGTGACCTGGAAGTAATGGCAGGCGAACGCTGTAACCTTTTGAATGAAGAAACTCAGCCCAAGGCCGCATCGAAGGTGGCGCCCCAGTAAAACCGTGCACGAAGAGAACACCTGTCCGTGCATTTTTTCCAGAGCCAGTTGCCGACCAATCTTGCATCCAGCCAGCAGGTGCCGTCTCTATCGCCATAAGCCAACAGTACGCACTCCCACTTTGACTAGGCAAACCCTGCCTTAATGGACACGTACAGTGTCGGCGCTATCACTTACGCTATCCAATATGAATTCGATTATTGAATAAACGTAGATCATTTTATGGCAACGCATGAATATTGAATCCAGAAAGTACGGCGCTTGTGAAGACAACCTATGAATCAGGATGAGAGCGCGGAGGTCGCTTGGCAGCCAAGTTTGTCCGAACTCGGTAGGCCACTTTCGCAAACAACTTTTATCGTCATCGATCTTGAAACATCTGGTGGTTCCCCGCACACTGGAGCCGGCATCACTGAAATCGGTGCAGTAAAAGTCTGTGGAGGCGCAGTAATCGGCGAGTTTGAAACTCTGGTCAATCCCGGTTCGCCAATCCCTGACTACATCACAGAGTTAACCGGAATTTCAGATGCCATGATTCGAGATGCTCCATTGATTGAAAGCGTTTTACCAAGTTTTTTCGAATTTTTGGGGGCTGCACAGGTAAATATTCTCGTCGCCCACAACGCCAGTTTTGATATCGGTTTTTTGAAGGCCGCGGTTTCAATGCACCACTATCGATGGCCGCGCTTTAAAGTTCTAGATACCGTGAAATTAGCGCGCTCGATTTTAACTAAAGAGGAGGTAATGGATTGCAAACTCGCGACTTTGTCGGCTTACTTTAAGACAGAGACATCCCCCAATCATCGGGCGCTAGATGATGCGCGGGCAACGGTCGAAGTTTTACATGGAATCTTTGAACGTTATGGGTCGATAGGTATCACAACGGTGGAGGATTTAGATAACTTGAGTAGTCGAATCGCTCAAGCGCGGCAAGAAAAGTATTTCAAATTTAGTCCAACTACAAATAACACATTGCGAAAGAGTTAGTTAGCAAGCGATTGAGTAGTCACTCTCTGGCTGAGCTCTACCCACTTACTTAATAGCTCGCGGGCAGCCCCTGAATCGATTGCGGTTTCGGCTCGTACAACACCTTTAGCAATGCGATCATGGAGGTTAAGCGTGAAATCGCCATCGTAAGCGGCGATTGCCGCCGCAGCATTTAAAATAACGGCATCTCGTGGCGCGCCTTTTTCACCAGCGAAAATAGCGGTGGTGATCTTCGCATTTTCGAGCGCATCTCCCCCAGCTAGGGCCGAAATTGGCGCGCGCGCAATTGAGAAATCTAAGGGGTCGATTAAATCACTCGAAATTTCGCCGTTACCGATAGTTAAAACAGAGGTTGTGGTCGCCAAGGTGATTTCATCTAGACCATCATCCCCGCGAAAAACAAAGCCATCGACACCGCGATCGCCTAACACTTGTGCCATAACTAAATGCATTCGATCATTAGCGACACCGATTGCCGCGGCCTTTGGCTTAGCTGGATTTGCAAGTGGACCTAAGATATTAAAAACCGTGGGAACGCCTAACTCTTTACGCGCGGGGCCAGCAAAGCGCATGGCTGGATGGAAAACCGGTGCAAAACAAAAACCGATTCCGAGCTCTGCAAAGCATTGTTCGACGCCGCTGCCATCAAGGGTAATTGATACTCCGAGGGCTTCAAGTAAATCAGCCGAGCCGGCTTTTGATGATGCGGCGCGATTGCCGTGTTTAATAACTTTCGCGCCAGCGGAGGCGGCGATTATCGCTGATGTCGTTGAGATATTTATTGTGTGAGCGCCATCGCCACCGGTACCGACGGTATCGACTGCGCGTTCTCGAATAGTAATTGG
>JANLPM010000099.1:0-3617 GCA_031367265.1 Actinomycetes bacterium | reverse complement strand
CAATTTCTTGAATGTAGGCTCTTGCTATGACCCACCTAACTAACAATCCATTTGCTGAACGTAGTGTTCTTGATTTTGAACTCCCACCTTTTTCTCAGATTCATGAGGAGCATTATCTGCCGGCCTTCTATGCGGGTTGTGCTCAACAACTCGCTGAAGTCCAACATATTCTCGAAACGCCAGGCACTGCCACTTTCGAGAACACGATTGTAGAGTTGGAGAAAAGCGGGCAGTTGTTAAAACGGATGTTGTTGGTTTTCTACAATAAATCATCGAGTGATACTAATGACGCTTTAGATGCCATCGAAGAAGAGCTAGCGCCGAAATTAGCTGCGCATCAAGACTCCATAAATTTGAACCCTGCTCTCTTTAGTCGAATTAGAGGTTTATTTGATAGCCGCGAAACGCTTGGTCTTAATAGTGAAGATGCTTGGCTGCTTGAAAGCTACTATAAAGATTTAATCTTCGCTGGTGCGCATCTAACTGAAGTTCAGCGAGAACGTTTGAAAGAGTTGAATGAAGAGCTATCAAAGTTGGAAACTTTATTTTCCAAAAATGTCTTGAAGGACACAAATGAATTGGCAATCGTAGTTGAAAGCCTTGAAGAGCTAGACGGATTAACCGAAAATGAAATTGCCGCAGCATCGATAGCAGCCAAGGATCGAGGGTTCGAAGGTAAGTGGCTCATCGGGATGGTCAACTTCACAGGCAATCCCATGCTTGATTCATTGACTAATCGCGAACTCCGAAAAAAGATTATGGAGGCATCAAAACTTAAAGCTAATCGTGCGAATGAAAACGATAATAAAGCCATTGTGCTGCAGATGGTTCGATTGCGCGCAGAACGAGCTGCATTATTTGGAAAGCAAACCCATGCCGAGCATGTAATTGCCGTCCAAACAGCCCAAGATCCAGGCAAAGTCCATGCAATGTTGAAGAAGATTGCTCCCGCAGCGATTCGAAATGCAAAAGCTGAAGCCGGCGAACTTAAAGAGACTTCAGGCGTGAATATAGAGGCTTGGGACTGGGGTTTTTACACCGAAAAGCTGCGATTAAAGAAGTTTAATATTGATACCGCAAGAATGCGACCTTATTTTGAACTTGAGCGCGTATTGCATGATGGTGTTTTCTTCGCCGCTAACAAACTCTTTGGAATCACGTTTAAGGAGCGCTCTGATTTAATGACCTACCATCCCGAGGCTCGAGCTTTTGAGGTAAGCAATGAAGACGGGACGCCGCTTGGCCTATTCATCGGGGATTTCTATACCCGCGATTCAAAGCGAGGTGGCGCGTGGATGAATTCTCTTGTTGATCAAAACTTCTTGCTAAACCAGCGCCCCGTTGTAGTCAACAATTTGAACATTTCAAAACCACCAGTAGGTCAGCCCTGCCTGCTCACCTTCGATGAGACGACAACACTGTTTCACGAATTTGGCCACGCACTCCATGGTCTGCTTTCCCAAGTTAAATACCCACGCGTATCGGGTACCAACGTTCAAAGAGATTTCGTTGAGTTTCCTTCACAAGTAAATGAAATGTGGATCTTGTGGCCCGAAGTAGTTGAAAATTATGCGCGTCACAATGAAACCGGCGAGAAGCTTCCACAAGAATGGATCGAGAATCTAAATTCGGCAGCTACTTTCAACGAAGGTCATGCCACTACCAGTTATTTAGCTGCAGCAGTTTTGGATCTAGCTTGGCATTCATTGACAAGTGAGGAAGCCGCAAAAGTGACTGACGTTGAAATTTTTGAAGCTCAAGTGATTAAGGACTATGGATTGGATTTTGAGCCAGTACCTACTCGGTATCGTTCAACATATTTCTCGCATATATTCGCCGGCGGATACTCCGCGGGTTATTACGGATATATCTGGTCTGAAATATTAGATGCCGATACTGTTGATTGGTTCAAGGAAAACGGTGGCCTGCTACGTAAAAATGGCCAGCACTTTAGAGACAAGTTGCTGGGCCGGGGCGGTTCGATTGATTCGATGCAAATGTTTAAAAACTTCAGAGGTAGAGATTCAAAGATCGAGCCTTTGTTGAAGCGTCGCGGTTTGCTTTAATAAATATTAGCCAGCTGAGCCAGAGGGACCCGACTTACGTTGAAAACGTGGAGCCGGCGCGCCACCTGCTTGTGCGCCACCAACCTTCGGACCGGTTGCAGTACCCCCACCAGGAAGCGAGGAGTTCTTATGCTTCTTTTTTTCCAGCGCCTCTAAAAACTTTGCACGGGCATCATCTGCTGGTTTCTTTTCATCTGCCATAGCGCAATCCTATCTTTACTTCGTACTCTCTTTGTACTCACGTAAGCGCTCGAGAACTTCTGATTCGCGATAGCGGCGGTGACCACCAAGCGTGCGAATTGGAGTTAATTTACCCGCCTTTGCCCACCGCGTAACCGTCTTTGGATTAACATGAAAACGCAACGCAACTTCTTTAGGAGTGAGTAAGGTCTCTGCATCGGGAAGGCGGGTCATGCTTTAGGCCTCATGCTCTAATCTTTAAAAGTTTTATGTGAACCTGTACACGGTGAAGTATTCCCATATCCCTACTGCAATACAAGAGCTAATAACCTATTAATTAGCCGATTCCAGCGCCTGCACATTTCGCCACCTCGACATTAACCGCTCATACCCTTGGCCAGCAAGCGCGCCGTCGGCAGCAGCTAGTCCAACTAATGATCGCAAAACATCTTCAATTGATGTGTCGGCCGATAAGCCATCCTCACCGTGATCGCGAAGCGATTTATCTAAGTAAATTGCCAGACCGCCGTAATCCAATTCAACAAAGGATTTAGGGTGAAACATTTCCAGCCAGTCGAGTAGGTTTTCAAGATCCTGTTCTACGGGACCTTCACCAAAAGCACTAACAACTGTTTCATGCGCCGCTTTAGCGCGCAATTTTGCGTGGGCAATAGTTGTGCGCGCAGTGGTAAATAAACCATTGGCACCTTCACCACGTTGACGCTCCTCAGGTAGAAAGAGTAAAAACCATCGAGGTGGAATTACCCATGTCTCATTAAGAATGTGTGGAACTTTATCTTCAAGTAAATCTACTCCGGCGGTAATAACATCTTCAATTGCAGGGGTGACAAAAAATGGAATGACACTGCTCGGTAAAGAATCTTTGAAATTATCCAATGCTGCCCAACACCGAGTTGCGGTCGCCCATGGAGATACATATCGCTCACCATCAACTTCAAGAATATGTACGCCATCTGGGCGACCTGTTGGAGTTTGCGGAAAAACTAAACGGCGAAGAGCTAACTCTTCTTCAAAAATAAAACTGTCTTCACTAACATCCGCGGCTTGCCAGCGAAGGCGATCAGCGGGTTCAAAAGCTGAGAGCGGTTCGTAGATACGAAGCGATGAAACGTACGGGGTCGGTCTCACGCACGTGGAATATAATTGCCCTCAGCAAAAGGGTCATCATCTTCTTTGTTACTTGATGAATCGACTTCACCATGGAGCTCTTTCGTTAATCGATCTAGATCCATGTCCTGCGCGTTGTACTTTAAGTCCCGCGCAACTTTGGTCTGTTTTGCTTTGGCTCGGCCGCGACCCATAAAGCGACCTCCTTACTTATGTGTGTTCCTCAGATGCCTAGATTAGCGC
>JANLPM010000042.1:0-2215 GCA_031367265.1 Actinomycetes bacterium | reverse complement strand
GGTATTTAGCCGCTTTCAATCTCCTCGTTTTTTGCTACCCTATAGTCGCTCACTAAATCTATTCGCACTAAATATATGAAAAACTAGGGCCAAGGTTGTCCCGCTATTAATCGACAATCGGAGCCCCACCATCATGGCTTTGCTCTCCAACTACCCACTTGCTCAAGGGCTCTATGACCCTGCTCAAGAACACGATGCCTGTGGCGTTGCAATGGTGGCAACATTAAATAGAATCCCAACACATAGCATTGTTGAAAAGGCATTAACTGCGCTACGAAATTTGGAACACCGCGGTGCATCAGGTGCTGAACCAGATAGTGGTGATGGTGCAGGTATTCTTATCCGTATTCCCGATGAGTTTTATCAAGCGGTTACTCTCTTTAACCTGCCACCGGCTGGATATTATGCAACGGGAATCGCCTTCATTGAAAGAGGCGCAGATGTAACTGCGCACATTTCCAATCTGGCCGATGAAGAGGGATTAAGAATTCTTGGCTGGAGAGATTTACCAATTAATTCGAGTACTTTAGGCAAAACCGCCCTATCCGTTATGCCGGATTTCCAGCAAATATTTGTCGCGGGTAAGCAGAATGAATCCAGTCTTATTCTTGAACGTATGGCGTTTTGTTTGCGAAAACGCGCAGAGCACGACCTTCCACTCTACTTCCCCTCGCTATCGGCTCAAACGATGGTTTATAAAGGCATGCTTACAACTGGTCAGTTGGAAGAGTTTTTCCCTGAGTTAAGCGATGAGCGAGTAACCTCCCCGTTAGCACTTGTACACTCACGTTTTTCTACGAACACTTTTCCATCGTGGCCTTTGGCACATCCTTATCGTTTTATTGCACATAACGGTGAAATTAATACTGTTAAGGGAAATCGAAATTGGATGCGCGCACGCGAATCACTTCTAGAGAGTGAATTGATCCCTGGTGATTTGAAAAGACTTTTCCCAATAGTGCAGATGTCCGGGAGTGATTCAGCTTCATTTGATGAAGTCCTTGAACTTCTTTACCTTGGTGGGCGTTCACTTCCACACGCGGTTTTAATGATGATTCCTGAGGCATGGGAAAATCACGCCACAATGTCGCAGACTCGTCGAGATTTTTATGCTTTCCATGCATCTCTCATGGAGCCTTGGGATGGTCCCGCCTGTGTGACTTTTACCGACGGCCATGTTGTAGGTGCAGTTTTGGACCGTAATGGACTTCGCCCTTCACGTTTTTGGGTTACTAAAGATGGCCTTGTCGTACTTGCCTCCGAAGTTGGCGTGCTCGATATTGAACCTGAAAATATTGCGCGTAAGGGGCGTTTGCAACCTGGGAAAATGTTTTTGGTCGATATCGAGGCAGGTCGAATAATTGAAGATGAAGAGATTAAGGATTCACTTGCACTTGCGGCACCATATGGTGACTGGTTGCATGCAGGAATGGTGAAGTTAAGTGATCTTCCCTCGCGCGAGCATATTGTCTATCCGCACTCATCGGTTGTTCGACGCCAACGTGCCTTTGGTTACACGGAAGAAGAACTTCGTATATTAATCGCTCCAATGGCTCGCAATGGACTTGAAGCTCTTGGCTCTATGGGAACAGATACACCAATCGCCGCACTTTCAGATAAACCCCGCTTAATCTTTGATTATTTCTCCCAGCTTTTTGCCCAAGTGACGAACCCCCCATTAGATGCAATTCGTGAAGAGTTAGTTACAAGTCTTGGTACCTCTATGGGTCCGGAACACAATCTTCTAGATCCCGGTCCTTTTTCATGTCGCCAGATATCTCTTGCATTTCCAGTTATTGATAACGATGAGCTGGCAAAGATTATTCACGTCAATGCCGATGGTGATCATCCAGGTTTGGGTGCACATGTTGTACGCGGCCTCTTCTTTGTCGCCGATGGTGGTGATTCACTACGTGAACGTTTGAATGAGATTAAATTAGAGGTCTCTCAAGCCATTAATGACGGAGCTCGTATTATTGTTTTATCAGATCGCGATGCCGATACTGAAGAAGCGGCGATTCCATCACTCTTACTTACTTCTGCCGTGCACCACCATTTAATTCGCGAGAAAACCCGCACTAAAGTCGGATTAGTTGTTGAAGCTGGAGATGTTCGAGAAGTTCACCACGTAGCCCTTCTCATTGGTTACGGTGCCGCCGCAGTTAATCCATATTTAGCGATGGAGACCGCTGAAGATTTAGTTCTGCAAGGAGTC
>JANLPM010000233.1:0-4556 GCA_031367265.1 Actinomycetes bacterium | reverse complement strand
GTAACCGCGGCATCGATTTCCTCTTGCGAAGAACCTTCTGGGTTGGCTTCATCAATCTTGACGCCATAAGTAGCTTTAAATCCCGTAATCATGTCACCGTAGTTTGCCCAATACAGAGGCAATGCAATGACGTTTAACTGCCCTTCTTTTTTACAAGCGGCAACTAATCCACTCATACCTCCGCCTTGCGAGGCGTTGGTAATCTTTGAGTAATCTCTGGCAGCCGATGCAGACGGTGTACTTAATACAGGAATCGCAAGTGCAACAATAACTGCTGCCGCAAGGGATCCTCTGGTGATCTTTGAAAACTTCACTCGGTTCCTCCTATTTGTAAGTGGTATGTGTTTTCCTCATACATCCTGATCGTTTGTAATACACGTGTTGATTACAAATGACTTGGAATTTTGTACTTACGCAGATTCGTTATTAGTCGAAGACCAAGACGTTTCGCGCTCCTTCACCTGCCCTTAATCGATCAAAGGCAAGATTTAGACCCTCTAAATCTATCCGCTCCGAGATGAGTTCGTCTAGAAAAAGATATCCATTTAGATAACTTTTGACTAACTTTGGCACATCCTCTTTTAGGTTCGCCGAGCCAAAATAACAGCCCTTAATCCACTGTTCATTGACAAATGGGCCCGCATCAAGGGTAATAGTCGCGCCGTTCGTTAAAAGTCCGACGAGAATTAACCCACCATCGACATCGACCGTTGCCCAGGCCTGCTGGATAGTAGATTCACGTCCAAGAGCTTCAAAGGCATAGTCCACTCCACCACAGATTTTCTTAACTTCTGCCACTGGGTCACAATTTGAGGCATTGATAGTGTGCGTCGCGCCAACTTTTTGGGCAAGCGCTAATTTTTCGGCGGTAATATCGACTGCGATGATTGTTCTCGCATCTGCCATTCGAGCACCTTGAACAATATTTAAGCCAACTCCTCCACAGCCAAAAACAGCAACGCGAGAACCAGGTTTAACTTTCGCCGTGTTCATCACGGCGCCATACCCAGTCAAGACTGCACAACTAATCAGCGCAGCGCGATCAAGCGGCATTTCATCTGGGATAACAACTGCGCCAGATGCTGGTACAACTACATATTCGGCAAAAGATGCCACAGTTAAAAAGTGGTTCACTCTCTGACCTTTATAACTCAGCCGGCTAGTGCCATCAAATAATCCGCCAACTGACATGGCATTTCCGGCGCTCGAACAGTAGTTAGGTCGCTCTGATAGACAGTAACTACATGTGCCGCAGTTTGGAACGATTGACATGATGACGTGGTCACCGACTGAAAATCCAATGGTCTCTGGACCAACTTCTATAACAACGCCTGCTGCCTCATGTCCGATGACAGCCGGAAACGGAACCAGTTTTCGTTTTCCATCGATCGCATTTAGATCACTAGCACATAAACCACTCGCAGCAACTTTAATGAGTAATTCGCCGGCTTTAGGCTTATCCAAATCCAGCTCACGGACGTCAAACTTTTCACCGACGCCATCTAAAACAGCCGCTCGCATTTTCATGTGATTTCTCCTCTAGCCGTGGGGTTTAAATTAGTTGAGGTCAATCCAAGTTGTCTTAAGCGCACCATATGCATCGAGTGCGTGCAAAGACTTATCTCGGCCACTTCCAGATGCACCAAAGCCTCCAAAGGGAGTAATTACGTCTAACATATCAAAAGTGTTAATCCAGACCGTTCCTGCACGAAGTTTTCGCGCAAAATTATGGGCTTTCGCAATGTTGCTGGTCCATACGGATGCCGCTAATCCGTATTGCGTTCCATTGGCGATTCGAAGCGCATCATTTTCATCTTTAGCATCAAGTGCAACGAGCACAGGACCAAAAATCTCTTCTTGAGCAAGTCGGGAATCTGGTTTTACATTATCAATTAGAGTCGGCTTAATTAATAAATCGGCGCCAGAGGTTTTCTCTCCACCAAAAATTATTTTTTCACCAGATTGGCCTACTAAATCTAAGTAGGAATTGACTCGATCGCGTTGTGTTTGAGAAACTAAGCCGGCCATCTGAGTTGCAACGTCAAATTGCTTTCCAACGATGAAATTGTTAAGGAATTTCTCAAGGTATGCAAATAGTTCGTCTTTAACCCCATTTTCAATGATGATTCGTGAACCAGCATTGCACGTTTGACCCGCGTTGTAATAAATCGCCCAAGCAATCGTCGAGGCAGCGCTCTCTAAATCAGTACAATCTTTGAGAACTACTTGAGGGCTTTTTCCGCCGAGCTCAAGTGAAACCTGTTTCATATTTGATTCCGCGGCATATTGCATCATTTTGCGTCCTGTTGGACCACTCCCCGTGAAAGCAATTTTTGTAACATCCATATGACGCGCGAGGGCTTGACCCGCTTCGGCGCCAAGTCCGGGAACCACATTGAAGACACCCGGCGGCAAACCAGCTTCGATTGCGAGTTCGGCCATTTTAAGCGCACTTAGCGATGAGTTCTCAGCAGGTTTTACAACGATGCTATTTCCCATGGCAATGGCAGGACCTAATTTCCAACTAGTAATCATCATTGGATAGTTCCAGGGCACTATTGCGCCAATTACACCGAGTGGTTCGCGAGTAATCATTGCTAAAGCATTTCGCGGCGTCGGAGCAATCTCGTCATAAGTCTTATCAATAGTTTCGGCATACCACTGAATCACTCGCGCTGAATTTGGTGCATCGACATTTAAAGCATCATTGATAGGCCTTCCAGTATCGATTGCCTCGAGCAGTGCTAACTCTTCGTTATGCTCACCTAGTAATTGAGCCCAGCGCAACATGATTACCTTTTTATCGCGGGGATTCATGTTGCTCCAGGTGCCATTATCAAATGTGCTTTTCCCTGATGCGACTGCACGATTTATATCTTCGATATCACCAGATGCGACTTTGCAAATCAGTCGCCCGGCTCCCGGAGAAAAATTATCAAAGGTTTTTCCCGAGGCGGAATCTTGATAGTTACCATGTATAAAAATCTTTGACTCAGGCTTTAAGTCAAACGCTCTTTGCCGCCAATTATTAGAACCAGACACGGAGATGATATTAACGTTTAACAACTCGATAGGTGGCAAGCGTTAAATCGGTTGCATATGCAATGCGAACTCCAGCTGACTTTGTTGCCGCTAAACCTTCGACTATAACGTTTGTTAATAATTCCCCTGGTGCAACGACGGCCACGCCTGGAGGATATGGTGCAATTAAATCGGCCGATATGCGACCCATGGCTTTTTTGGCATCGACCATCTCTGTATCGGAAAAATAAGCCTCGCGCATTGAAAGTACAACGCTTGGGATTACAGACCAGCTCAGTGATGTAGCCGTTGCACGGGCAGGTCTTTGTTGTTCTTTGAGAATTGGAATTAAAGCCTCGGCAAGCTCATCGAATTCGGCCTTTGAATCAGCTAACGTGACCAGAAAAACAACTGTGTCGCTATCTGCCATCTCTACCCGAATATTGAACTCCTGCAAAGCTCTTTCGATGTCAATTCCTGAACTGCCTAATTGATTGGTGCGCAGAACTATCTTTGTTGGATCAAATCGCCCAAGTGGAAACTCGCTCGAATAAAGAAAGATGGGAAGATCAAAGTGTGATTGCACGGCTCGCTTAAACTCTTCGACGTTTTTGACCAACTTTTGAATCAAAACCTCACCTCGAGTTTCTAAGAGTGCTCGGCAGCCATCGATTGAAGCTAAGGGAGCACCGGCGGGAGAAGTTGTGTGAGTAGTTTCAAAACTTTGTTCAATGCGATCAAGATTTAAAAATCTTCCCTGTGCGAGCAGCAGCGCCGATGCGCTATATCCAGGAAGTGCCTTGTGCGTACTAGTTATTAGCGCATCTGCTCCCATTGCTAAAGCGTGCGCGGGCACTAATGCAGAAAAACCAAAGTGACCGCCCCAAGCGGCGTCAACTATGACAGGGATGGCATGTGCATGTGCGGCCTTTACTAATACGCCAAGGTCAGACAGCGTTCCTAAATATCCGGGCTCAGTTAGTAAAAGTGCGATTGGTTTTTGATCAATTACTTTATTAAATTCATCGACCGTTATGCCGATTGGAACCCCAGTGGCTGCATCGATTTGAGGCGTTAACCAGATCGGGTCCAACCCGGCTAAAATAAGCGCGCTTAAAACCGAGCGGTGCGCCGTTCGCGACAAGGCAACTTTGTCTCCTGGTTTTCCAAGCGCCAAAATGATTGCTTGATTGGCATGCGTAGAACCACCCGTTGAAAAGCGCGCATAGTCGGCCTTCCATAAGGCCGCGGCTAGAGCTTCGGCTTTTTTGAGAACATGATTAGTTAATTTAATTTCATCCAAGCCTCCGTACAGTGGAGTATCGCCGTCGACCACCAGACCCAAGCCAGCGTCAAGGCGGGATGCCCTTTGTTTATGCCCTGGGATTGTGAAAGGTAGGCGACTAGTTTCGAAAAACGAAAGATAAGCATCCAGTAACGGTGCCGAATCTCTCAGTGAGTCCACAGCCCCAGCCTAACTTCTAGGCCAACACATATGAAATATGGGCTTAGACTTTAGACATGGACACACTGAC
>JANLPM010000037.1:0-11410 GCA_031367265.1 Actinomycetes bacterium | reverse complement strand
TCCTACCCCGCCGATTTTATTTGTGAAGCGATTGATCAAACTCGGGGATGGTTTTATACCCTGATGACTATCGGGGTTTTAACCTTCGATCAATCCGCTTATAAAACCGTCTTATGCCTTGGACACATTCAAGACAAAGATGGTCGCAAAATGAGCAAACATCTTGGAAATGTTTTGGAGCCGATGGCCCTCATGGATCGGCATGGCGCCGATGCAGTTCGCTGGTACATGCTGGCCGCCGGCTCACCTTGGGCAGCAAGGCGCGTTGGTCACGATGCAATAAATGAAGTCGTGCGCAAAACTCTCCTAACTTATTGGAACACTGTTTCTTTTCATGCCCTATATGCCGAGGCATCGAACTTTGATTTAACCCAATCTCCTGCCCTATCTGATCGCCCACTCATGGATCGCTGGATTATCTCCGAGCTCAATACCCTGATTTCTGGCGTTGAAAGCGCGCTGAGCGGTTTCGATTCGCAAGTAGCCGGTCGTGCTTTAGCCCGCTTTATCGATGATCTGTCTAACTGGTATGTACGCCGCTCACGGCGACGATTTTGGGATGGCGATGTAGCGGCAATGGCAACATTGCACGAGTGTCTGGTAACGCTGACTCAACTACTGGCACCAATGGTTCCATTTATCACTGAACAGGTTTGGCAGGAACTCGTTCGACAAAGTGATCCAGTTGCCAAAGTGTCGGTGCATTTAACTGATTTTCCTATTGCCGATAGCTCGAAAATGGATCCTAAACTTGGCGAACAAGTAGCTCTCACGCGTCGCATCGTCGAACTTGGCCGCGCATCGCGTGCTGAGTCAGGCATTAAAATTCGTCAACCATTAGGGCGCGCGCTCATTGCGGCAAGTGGCTGGGCTAACCTGCCACAAGAAATGCGTCTTCAGATTGCTGACGAGCTTAATGTGCTTGCCTTAGAGGATATTGCTAATGCCGATGGTGATTTAGTCGATATTTCAATTAAAGCTAATTTCAAAACACTGGGTTCCAAATTTGGTGGTGCGGTACAAGAGTTGTCCAAAGAAATTGCCGCATGCGATGCCCAAGAACTAGTTAAAACCCTGAGAGAAACCGGTAAAACTCAGATTGGAATATGGGAGATTGCTTTAGAGGACTTAGTAATTACCGAGGTTCCAAAGAGTGGATGGATGGTCACCTCGCATGAAGGGGAAAGCGTTGCACTTGATCTAACTTTAACTTCTGAATTAATTTTAGCTGGGCAAGCCCGCGAAGTTATTCGATTCATTCAAGAGCGACGTAAAAACGACGGTTTTCAAATCTCAGATCGGATTTCCATCCAATGGAATGCAAAAGAAAGCATTGCTAGTGCGATTGAAGCACACCTTGCCCATATTCAACTTGAAACATTAGCTGTACACATGAAACGAGAACTAACAATTAATATTGGCGATAGTGAGTTGGGATTGGAAATAATAATTACTAAAGTCCCCTGACAAAGCCCATCAAGAGTTGGACGCCAAAGAAAAGAACGATAAAACTCATATCTAAGCTGACCGCTCCAAGCCGAAGTGGTGGAATGAAACGGCCTACGAATCGCATTGGTTGATCAGTGATTGCGTAAACCGCTTCAACTAAATAGAGCGAAATTCCCGATGGCTTCCAGTTACGGGCAAACATTCGCACGTAGTCGAGAATTAAACGCCCTAGAAGGGCAAATAAAAAGAGTTGGAGAATGTCAGCTAATAACGAACCTATCCGCATGCTAGATCAGCTCTGATTAAAAAAACTTGCTTGCGCAGCCGCAGATTTATCTTCGGTACTTACTTGTAGGTTCGCTGGCGAGATGAGGAAAACTTTTTTAGTTACTCGCTCAATCGTGCCATGCAAACCAAATGCGAGACCACTTGCGAAATCAACTAATCGCTTATGTTCAGACTCATCCATGTCAGTGAGATTGATGATCACAGGATTTCCATCTCGAAAATGCTCACCAATGATTCTGGCCTCATTATAAAAACGTGGGTGCAAAGTAATGATGCGATCTAAAACTGGAAGATCTAACTGTGGAGCAGGATCAGCAGTAGAAGTGATGACTGAAGAGACCGAGCGTGGTGCTCGAGTTCTAATTCGAACATCGTTGGCTGAGGTCAGAGAGGGAACAGACGAGGGGGAAGGTGCGTCAAACTCAGGTTCATCCATTAAACCCAGAAAGTTTGCGACACGCTTGATTGCATTAGCCATAGCGCAAAGGTACCTGTTCGGCTAGCGCTGACCGAGGATTGAGCTTCCAATTCGCAGATGTGTCGCTCCGTGGGAAATTGCACTTTCATAATCCCCGCTCATTCCGGCAGAGAGGCGGGTCGCTGCTGGAAAGCTCTTTAGAAACTCTTTATGGATGAGTGCTAATCGACTAAAAGCCATGTCAGAGTCGATTCCAAGCGGTGCAACGGCCATTAAACCAACCAAATTATGCAATCCATGATTTTCGACGGCTTGGGCAAGTGGAAATAAGCTCTCAATCGATGCTCCCCCTCTTGCAAGTGCACCATCGAGATTGACTTGCAAAAAAATTTGAAGTGGTCGGGAAGCAACTTTTCCAATAATGTCAAAGTGCCTTTGTTCATCTAAGGAATGAATCACGCTAGCCCATGAACAGATGGACTTCAATTTATTGCTCTGTATTTGTCCTTGAAAGTGCCAAGTGGCGGTAACGTCAGCGGCTTTTGGAGCTGCCTCTTGGTCGCGATTTTCACCGAAATTGGATATTCCTAAACCTTTCAAAATTTCAATATCACTAACTGGAAAGTTTTTTGTGACCACCACTAAAGTAATTTCGCTCGGATCTCGTCCCACTGTTTGTGCCCTTGCGGCAATTCGCGTGCGCACTTGCGTCAGATTAGATTCAATCTCACTTCTTCGTGTCATAACCAGATCACTCCTGCATTTCGACCAGTGATGTTATTGCGGCGATAAGAAAAATAATCTATATTTTCAAGAGTGCAGATCGAAGATGCTTCATATGTAACCCCGAGTTCTACGAGATCGCCAATTAGTGCTTTCGGTAAATCTAAAGCCGGTTTACCAACCAAGGTACGTGCAAAAGCCCTTGGATGCCAAGTGAGTACTTCATCTGCCACAGTTTGTGAAACCTCATAACAAGAGCCGCAGATGGATGGTCCAAGTTCTGCATGAATTGTTAGCGCACCTAACGCTCGCATTGCTTGAATTACTTTAGTGGCCACGTGGTTAGTTAATCCTTTACGACCTACATGCACGCTTGCAACTACGCCTGAGGCTGAGAGCAGTAAGGGAATACAATCTGCGCTCATTACAGCCAGCGCTAATCCCGGTTTCGTTGTAATTAGGGCGTCGCACGTTGGATCGATGCGGCTTTTCTCGGCGATTACTGCAAACGAGTCACCGTGAACTTGATTCATAAATTGGACGGGAGGTGTATGAAGTTCCAGCAATCCTCGATTTCTTTCTACGTGTGATTGATCATCACCTACGTGGAGAGCAAAATTCAAGGAGTCAAAGGGCGCCAGGCTCGTTCCCAAACGCCGGTTGGTAAAGAGTGAGGGCAAAACGCCTTACTTCATGAAATCAGGGACGTCGACTTCATCCTCGCCGATGAGCTCTTCAAAAGTCACCCGCCGCCTGTGCACGGGATCTTCCTGCAGGCCAAGGGCTACTGAAATCGGGTCATTAGATGCAATGGGATCTGCCTGACCATTGAGGGAAGCGGCATCAATAATCGGAGTTACTACCTTCTTTGGCTCTCCGCCTTCAAAGCCAGCAGCAACAACAGTGATTCTAATTTCATCGCCTAACGCATCATCGATGGTCGTTCCAAAGATGAATTTCGCATTTGGGTGAACGGCAGATTGAACCAGCTCGCATGCTTCATTTACTTCAAATAGACCCAGATCTGAGCCGCCAGAAATCGAGAGTAGAACCCCCATGGCACCATCAATCGATGCCTCAAGTAAAGGCGAAGAGATCGCCAGCTCTGCCGCACGCAGGGCACGATTTTCTCCGCGTGCAGAGCCAATTCCCATTAATGCTGAACCCGCTCCAGACATCACTGCTTGTACATCGGCAAAATCTAAGTTAATAAGTCCAGGTTGCGTAATGATTTCTGTTATTCCCTGCACGCCAGAAAGTAAAACTTGATCGGCACTTTTGAAGGCATCCGCTAAGGTAATTGTTCGATCCGAAATTGCCAGCAAGCGATCATTTGGAATTACGATTAACGTATCGACTTCGGCGCGAAGCGCTTCAATACCTGCATCGGCTTGAGTTGCCCGAAGTTTTGCTTCAAAAGAAAATGGACGGGTAACAACTCCTATTGTCAGTGCACCGATATCTCTAGCAATTTTTGCAACAATCGGTGCAGCCCCCGTGCCCGTACCGCCTCCTTCTCCAGCGGTGACAAATACCATGTCTGCGCCTCTAAGAATCTCTTCAATGTCATCTACATGATCTAAGGCGGCGGCGCGACCTTTTTCAGGATCCATTCCCGCACCAAGACCCCGCGTTGTATTGCGACCTATATCTAATTTTACATCCGCGTCGCTCATCAAGAGGTGTTGCGCATCGGTATTAATTGCAATGAACTCAACTCCCTTTAACCCAACATCAATCATTCGGTTAATAGCATTTACTCCACCACCACCGATTCCAACTACTTTTATTACTGCTAAATAATTCTGCGGTGAAGCCACGTTTTTCCTCCTCGTGAACTATAAACCTCAACTTGAGCCTTATAACTCAATGCGTTTCGATAAGGCGAAAGTAAAGCGCGCACGGTGCTTAATCAAACACATACAACAATTACTTTTTCGTGTCGAAATGACTAATTTACGATCGGTGCATGAGGTGCAGATAGATCAATTCTTTTAATTTTTGCATTCTCTGGTTGAGCCAACAAAGCCTGGTAAACCTTCACCTTTAAGGCATTTTCAATATTTTGGCCCCATCGAAGTTCAAGGAACCCTTGAGGCAGTTGCAGATGCAAAACAAAGCTTTCACCACTTTCAACATTTACATCTCGCACTAGTTTGGTAATTTCCAAAGGAAGAGAATCGAAGAAATTAGCCGCAAGCAGCGCAGAATCAATACTCGGTGCTTGAATTTGTGGTAGCCCTGAGATATTTTGGTTGCGAATAATAAAACTAAAACCTTTTGCATCTATCGCGTGATTGTTGTATATAGCAATAGGTGTGCGTTCGACCACAGTAATTCTAACTTTGCCAGTAATCCAATTTCTATCTACCGCTGCACTTTCAATCCAATCGTATTTCTGAAATTCTCCAGCAATGACTCGAGGTTCAACTCGCGCTAGTTTTTGCCCCGGTTTTACGCTGGAAATAATCGGGGAGTGCGTTCCTAAAATCTCAACAGAACTTACCGTAAAGAGAGTTGACCAACCTAAGATATAGGCCGCGCTTATAAATATGACTACTAGAGTCGTGACTACTATGGTGCGCTTCTTCATTTATTCAAAACGCCGAATTAAACCATCGAGGATTACCGGTGCCAGCGAACTTACATCTCCTGCCCCAAGGGTAATAATTACATCACCTGCAGCGGCAAAATCGACGATTTTATCGGCGACTTCAATAAAATTTGGGATGTATTCGCCATGTTCCATCAAATCAGTAATTAACTTTGATGTGGCCCCAGCAATTGATTTCTCTCCTGCGCTGTATATCTCTAAAACAATCGCGCGGTCGGCTCGATTCAAAGCGCGCGCAAAACCTTCGGCAAAAGCCGCAGTACGCGAAAATCTATGCGGCTGGAAAATCACTATTAATCGCCCATCTCCGGCGAATCGTCGTGCAGCTTCAAGAGTTACCTCAATTTCGGTGGGGTGATGTCCGTAGTCATCGACGATTCGAATCCCATGGACAGTACCAATTAATTCAAAACGCCGGCCGGCACCCCTAAAAATAACTAGCCCTGTTAATAAATCGCGCGCATTAAAGCCCAGCCGTAAACCAGTTGCTAATACTGCAGCCGCGTTGAGGAGATTATGCTGCCCCGGCACTTGAAGTTCGATAACTCCAACACTCTTGCCATGCCAGAGCGCCCTGGCACGTGAACCCATCGCTAAAAGTTCAATCTGATCAATAACTAAATCCGATCCTTGCGCTACTCCATACGAGATTTTCTCCAGCGAGTTAATTGATGTAGCAAGAGATCGAGCCCCAGCATCGTCAGCGCAGTAAGTGAGGAAACCTTGGGCATTAATTGTCGCTACAAAATCGCTAAAAGCCAGTGCGACCGATGCTGGCGTTGCAAAGAAATCAACGTGGTCATGCTCAACATTTGTCACAATTGCGGCAAAGGGATGATATTCAGTGAAGGAGCCATCTGATTCATCGGCCTCGGCCACAAATATTGATCCAGTACCACTGTGGGCATTTGATCCAGAGGCCATGATCGTTCCACCAATAGCAAACGATGGGTCTGCACCACAGGACTGAAGTGCAACGGCTAGCATGGATGAAGTTGTCGTTTTTCCATGTGTACCAGCAACTGCAATGCTAGTCGACTCAGACATCAAAATTGCTAACGCTGCTGCTCGAGTTAAAATTTTAATTCCCAGTTCATGCGCGCGTTCCAGCTCGGGATTGTTGTGAGAAATAGCATTTGAATAAACGACTAGGTCAGCTCCATCAACATTATGTGCAGCATGACTGGTTTCGATAACTGCACCTAAAGCTTTCAACGCCTTAACAACCGATGTGTCCCGGTTATCAGAACCGGTAACTTTAATTGAGCGAGAAAGCGCGATTCGAGCAAGGCCACTCATTCCTGTTCCGCCGATACCAATAAAATGTAGGCGTTTACCTTTGAGAGAGTTCAGGGTTGGTCTCATTTTTTTAGAATCGCAGATTCACCAAGTGCGACAATCTTTGCTGCGGCATTAAGGTCAACGTCTGAGCCTTGCATAGGAGCATTATTGGCCCGTTCCAATAATTCAAGGATGTGATTCTGAATATAATCAGGAGTAAACATTGATTGCTCTAAAATCTGCGCACGTCCATCCTTAACTATTGAATTCGCGTTAAAAAACTGTTCGCCATTGCCCACTGGCAGTGGAATAAAAAGCGCGTAACGACCCAGCGCTCGAAATTCACTACAGGTAACGGCGCCGCTACGGCCAATTACTAGATCACTTCCTAAATAAGCATCGGCCATTGAATCTACATATGCCACTGGCCGATACCCTTCGCGTGGAGGTGGCAGTTGGTTGGCGCTTCCAATTGAGTGCAGAATGCCCATATCCAGTTTCAATAAGCCTTCTAAGGCATGCGCAACGACCGCATTAATGGCAACCGAGCCTTGGGAACCTCCCAAAATGAAAAGTAATGGCTGGTGCGGACTAAAACCTAAGCGAGCCTTAGCGTCTTGGCGGGCCTTGGGCCAATTCTTATGTGAAGCCGAATATGCCAGTGCTACATCGGATCGAAGTGGTAGGCCTGTAATCACTGCGCGGGCAAATTTTTTGGAGGTAACGCCACCAGCTACTGCCACATAATTAGTTAACGATGCACCAATTCGATTAGCCCAACCCGGCTTTGCATTTGCCTCATGAACTACGGTGGGAACTGCAAGTAAGCGTGCCGCGATATAAGCAGGTGCACATACATACCCGCCAAAGCCGAAAAGTAGATCGGCATCCTTTAAAATAACCCGCGAACTACGAACTGCGCTGAAGAGATTAAAAGGAATAGAAAGCCAAGTCAGAGAGAGCTTACGAGAGATGGTAACTTTTGGAATATGTGCCAGAGTAAAGCCGGAGGCTGGCACTAATCTATTTTCAAGCCCGTTTGCCGTTCCAATAAAGACAATAGTGTCCAGTGGATGCAGTTTCATCCACTCGCGCGCAACTGCTAGCGCAGGTTCGACATGCCCAGCGCTTCCTCCTCCTGCCAGAACTATCGTAGCCATGAGACTCCACTTTGCTTTAACTCCTGATAGATCGCAGGATCTCTACGGGCTGCGCCAACAACAAATCCGATACCCATATAAATAGCCACAAGTGCCGAGCCTCCATATGATACCAATGGAAGAGTAACTCCGACTACTGGTAAAACACTTATTGCCGAACCGATATTGAGAATTGTTTGTACTGTTATCCAGCAACCAATTCCAGAACAGACATACCTCACCATCGGATCTTTTGCGCGAAGTGCAATTCTGAAAATAGAAAATATTAAAATACTTAATAAGGCCAGCGTGAAAATAGTTCCAAACAAGCCTAACTCTTCACCGATTACTGAAAAAATGAAATCAGTGTGCGCCTCAGCTAAGTTCCCCCATTTTTGACGACTAGCACCTAAACCAACGCCAAATAACCCACCACTGGCAAGACCTAAAATACTGTGTGCGGGTTGCCATCCAGAGTTTTTATATTGGCCTACCGCAAATGGATTTAAAAGTACGGCAAATCGATGCATTCGATACGGAGCTGAAAGAATAAGGGCGGCAATCCCTGCAAAACCAATACCAATAATTCCAGCGAAAATACTCAACCGAACTCCTGAGACCCAAAGTAGTCCCGCAAGAATAAACCCGAAGACCGAAGCTGTACCGAGATCACGACCCACTAATACCAAAATAATGCATAAAGCAAAGGCTGGGGTAATTAACATAATTACGTTAGTTTGTAGAGAATCTCGCCTTTCTCGCCTAGCCAAAATTAATCCAGCCCAAAGAATCATTAAAAATTTAACTATCTCACTGGGTTGAACATCAACAAAGCCAAGACTAATCCAATTATGATTACCATTTACGCTCTTTCCAACAACTTGAACAGCCACCAAGATTCCAATTGAGAAAAGAACACCAAGTCGGGCAAAAATTTTCCACCGTGCGAGCGAAAATCTTGATAATACCCACGCCATCGGAATGGAGAGAGCCAGGAAAAGAATTTGTCTTAATGCAATTGCGTAAGTAGAGCCTTTGGTTTCTAGCGAGTGGATGGATGAGGCTGAAAAAACCATGATGACCCCAAGTAAACTCAAACCTAAAGTGCTAGCGATGAGCATGTAATAGAGATTTATGGGTTTAGTAAAAAAGCTTTCACCACTATTAATTTTCATGGTCAACAATCTTAGTTACCGCTTTTGCAAAACGTTCTCCGCGATCGGCATATGATATAAATTGATCCATGGAGGCACAGGCAGGTGCCATTAAAACGGTGTCTCCTGAAACCGCTAGGTCCTGGGCGACTGAAACGATACTTTCCATTAACGAATTCGACTCCCCGCCTTTTGTATAGTCTTTTGGGGCATCGACCATTATGCGTGGAGTCAATGGAGAAAATTTCACAAATGCCGCTTCAATTAAATCGCGATCTGTGCCGACTAGAATTGCCGCCTTTATGCGATCTCTTGTGCGTTCAACTAAAGTATTCATGTCTGCTCCCTTTGCCAAACCACCGGCGATCCATATAACAGATAGGTATGAACGCAATGATGCCTGTGCCGCATGCGGGTTCGTAGCTTTGGAGTCATTTACCCAAGAAACTCCATCCCTTTCATGGATTAACTCCATTCTGTGATGGCTGGGGTGAAAATTACTTAAAGCCTTGCGAATGTCCTCGTAAGAAACCCCCACACTTCTGGCTAGTGCCGCTGCTGCCATAGCGTTGGAAACGCTATGCGGCAGCGTGGGCTGGATATCCTCGATCGCCGCGATCATTGCTGCCTCATTGGCATCTTCCACAAAGGCTCGGTCTACTATTAAATTCTCAACTACTCCAATCTCACCAGCCTGTGGTGTATCTAAAGTAAAAAATACTCGGCGTCCTTGCCAAGTTTGAGAACGTTTTATTATCTCATCATCATCGGCGTTTAGAATTGCCATTTCAGCACGGTCGAGAATTGAAAACTTTGCGCGAGCGTATGCCTCGAAACTGCCATGCCAATCTAAATGATCATCGGCAATATTTAATATTGCTACAGCACTAAAGTGTGCCAGTTTTGACCAGTGCAGCTGAAAAGAAGAGAGTTCAAGTATTAAGTACTCAAAAGGTTCAGCAGTAGTTACCGCTTCGATAACAGTATCACCTACATTTCCGCAGGCAGCGGCTTTTATTCCGGCCTGCTGCAAGATTGCTGTGGCCATTTCAACCGTAGTGGTTTTGCCATTGGTTCCAGTAAGCGCTAACCATTTTTGTTGAGGGGAAATCTCTTGTGAAATATTCCATGCGATATCTATTTCGTTAAGAATTTGCAGGCCGTGCGCAATTGCACTAATAATCACTGGGTGGTTTTCACGCCAGCCAGGTGAAACCACAACAGCGTCATAATTGGAAATATCAATCGAGTGCGGATTCAGAACTAGAAAATCTGTTTCAATATTCAAATTCTCATCTACGAGTTCGACATGGGCGCCATGTTGATGAAGTACCTTTGCCACGGCCTTGCCTGTAATACCTGCGCCAAGAATCGCAACTCTTAGGCCAAGAAAACTTGGTAACATAAGCGTTATTTAACTACCCACTGCGCATAAAAAAGACCCAAACCAAGGGCAACAGAAAGCCCAGCAATAATCCAGAAGCGAATAACGATGGTCACTTCGCCCCAACCAAGAAGTTCAAAGTGGTGCTGCAACGGCGCCATTTTAAATACTCGCTTTCCACCACTTAACTTAAAATAAAGGCGTTGAATAACTACTGATGATGTAATGATGACAAAAAGACCGCCTAACGGAATCAATAAAAGTTCGACACGAAGCGTGGCGGCCAGGCCTGCAAGTGCCCCGCCAAGAGCTAACGAGCCGGTATCACCCATGAAAATCTTGGCTGGGGAGGCGTTCCACCACAAAAAACCGGTACAAGAGCCAGCAAAAGCCGCTGCCAGGACTGCCATATCCAACGGATCGCGCACCTGATAGCAACCTACTCCTGGGGTTATAGAACAGCCCTGACCAAATTCCCAGACACCAATTAATATGAATGCCAGAAAGACCATTACCGATGCACCCGTTGCTAAGCCATCCAAACCATCGGCAAGATTGACGCCATTGCTCGCTGACATGACCATAAGCACAATCCAGACGATGGCGATAAAAGGTCCAAGGTAAATCGCAGTCTCACGAACTCCAGATAAATAGTTTGAGATAGGTGTCAACGACAGAGGATCTGCAAATCGAATACCTAGTGTTCCAAAAGCGGCGGCAACTGCGGCTTGTCCGATTAATTTTTGAGTTCCCGAGAGACCCATTGAATTTTGACGCGATACTTTCAACCAATCGTCAATAAATCCTAATATCCCTAACGCTACCACCAGACTTAAAACTAGGATCGCCGACATAGTGAGTGAATTTTCGGTCACGATGTGTGCAGACAAATATCCAACAAGTGCGGAAACAATAAGAATAATTCCACCCATAGTTGGAGTACCGCGTTTAATGTGGTGA
>JANLPM010000004.1:0-2884 GCA_031367265.1 Actinomycetes bacterium | reverse complement strand
TCGCTCCCCTTACCTGCTTCCAAGTCACGCAAAATTTGAACTAGCCACCATGTGCCCTCTCGACAAGGCGTGCACTTTCCGCACGATTCATGCTTATAAAACTCGGTCCAGCGCAACACGGCACGAACCACGCACGTAGTTTCATCAAAAATCTGTAAAGCTTTAGTTCCGAGCATTGAACCTGCTGCGGCTACACTTTCATAATCTAGTGGCGTGTCTAAATGCTCGGCCGTGAAGATTGGTGTTGATGATCCACCAGGCGTCCAAAATTTCAAACTATGTCCACTACGAATTCCACCTGAGAGTTCAAGAATTTCACGCAAGGTAATCCCCAGCGGTGCTTCAAATTGGCCGGGGTTATTGACGTGTCCTGAGAGTGAATACAAGGTGGTTCCCTTGCTTTTCTCAGTTCCCATAGATCGATACCACTCAGCGCCATTTGTAATAATCGCGGGTACTGCGGCTATGGTTTCAACATTATTAACCACGGTTGGCCGTGCATAAAGGCCCGCAATGGCTGGAAATGGTGGGCGCAAACGTGGTTGACCACGGAAACCTTCAAGTGAATCTAGAAGTGCTGTTTCTTCACCACAAATATATGCACCTGCACCCACGTGCAAAACTAAATCAACTCCATTTCCCAGATATCCAGCTTTGTAAGCATCTTCTATCCCTTGATTAAGGCGACGAACAATATGCGTAACCTCACCTCGAATATAAATGAATGCATGTTTAGCTCGGATTGCATGGCAGGCAATAATGCATCCCTCAATTAACACGTGCGGATTTGCTAAAAGTAAAGGCATATCTTTACACGTACCTGGTTCGGATTCATCGGCGTTTACTACAAGATAGTGATCTTTATTATCTCCTTGCGGAATAAATCCCCATTTCATGCCCGTTGGAAAACCTGCGCCGCCACGACCACGCAAACCTGAATCTTTAACTAACGCAATAACGGCGTCAGGATCCATAGCTAAGGCTTTCTCCGCAGCTTTGTATCCACCATGACGCAAATATGCTTGAAGAGTAAATGAATCTTTTTCATCCCAATGCGCCGAAAGTACGGGAACTAATTGCACCATTTATTTGCCCGCTTTCGAAATCTTTAAACCAAGCAGTGAAGGCTCTCCCGCTTGAACTCCTTCATGTGCTTTTCCATCATTAATACCGGCAAGAACGGCGGACGCCTCTTTCCAAGACACTAACGAATTTGGGCCGCGCGTTGGTGGCGTAGGAAGGCCACTGCGCATTGAATCAACTAAATCCTTTGCACTCTGTACGGTTTGGTTGTCGTAAAACTCCCAGTTAGCCATCACTACTGGCGCGTAATCACAGGCGGCATTGCATTCGATATGTTCAAGCGAGACTTTGCCGTCTTCAGTAACGCCATCATTTTCTATGCCCAGATGTGTTTTAAGCCCGGCAAAAATTGCATCTCCACCCATGACTGCGCACAACGTATTCGTACATACACCCACGTGATATTCACCAACTGGTTTGCGTTTGTATTGGGTATAAAAGCTCGCAACGGCCGAAACTTCTGCGGTTGCTAAAGTTAACAGTTTCGCTATCAGCTCTATTCCTTCACTATTAACAAAACCAATTCGAGACTGCACAAAATGCAATAAAGGCATAATTGCTGAGCGAGAGCGGGGATAACGCTTAATTATTGAATCCATTATTGCAAGATCCTCAGATGAGTAAGACATTATCGGTCAACACCTCCCATAACCGGATCTATAGAGGCAACTGCGCCAATAATGTCAGCAATCATTCCGCCTTCGCTCATTGCCGAAGTTGCTTGTAGATTATTAAATGAAGGCTCACGGAAGTGAACGCGATAAGGCCGTGTTCCACCATCAGAGACGACGTGTGCGCCGAGTTCACCTCGTGGAGATTCAACGACTTGATAGACCTGCCCAGCAGGAACTTGAAAACCTTCAGTGACTAATTTGAAGTGATGAATAAGAGATTCCATTGAAGTACCCATAATTTCGCGGATGTGGTTAAGTGAATTACCAAGTCCATCACTGCCAAGAGCTAATTGGGCGGGCCAAGCAATTTTTTTATCTGCAACCATAACGGGTGCACCTTCTAATTTTTCTAACTTATCCAAAGTCTGTTCGATAATTCGCAGCGACTGTTCAAGTTCATTCATTCGAATCAAGAAGCGACCGTATACGTCGCAAGTATCGGCAGTGACGACATCAAATTTGTAGTTTTCATAACCGCAATATGGCTGCATTTTTCGTAAATCCCAAGGCAAACCAGTTGATCGAAGAACTGGGCCAGTGATCCCAAGTGTCGTTGCTCCAGCTAAATCTAAGTAGCCAATGCCTTGAGTTCGCTTTAACCAAATAGCGTTACCGATTAAGAGCGTTGAATTATCTTTAAAGTTCTTACGCATTAGCTTCACGGCATCGCGAATCTTAGGGATTGCACCTTCGGGTAAATCCTGCTGGACTCCCCCAGGGCGTATATAGGCCATATTCATACGTAAACCAGAGATCATTTCGAAGAGATCTAAAACTATTTCACGTTCGCGAAACGCAAAGAACATAGGCGTGATTGCTCCGAGTTCAAGGGCTCCTGTTCCGAGGGCAACCATATGTGAAGATATCCGATTGAGCTCCATCATCATGACTCGAATTACAGTTGCGCGTTCAGGAACATCATCTGTTATGCCCAATAGTTTTTCAATCGCTAAACAGTATGCGGTCTCATTGAATAGAGGAGCTAAATAATCCATGCGGGTAACAAATGTTGTACCTTGTGTCCAATTACGGAACTCAATATTTTTTTCAATACCAGTGTGTAAATACCCAATTCCGCAACGAACCTCGGTGACTGTTTCACCTTCGAGTTCTAGAACTAAACGAAG
>JANLPM010000300.1:0-1580 GCA_031367265.1 Actinomycetes bacterium | reverse complement strand
AAGTGAACTCCACCTTGATCTCAGGCCTCAAACTTACCTCGATGGGAAATCTTGGCGCATAGGAAAGACAGAATGTTAAATAACGATTTGCACTCATGGCTTGAGCTTCATCAACAACGAAACCTGACTCGATGAAAGCTTGGGTTACCGCAACTTTGAGATGACTCATTCCTTGGCGAATAGCAGAGGTATTTCTGCCTAATCGATCAACAACCTTTATATCGATGTCTTCAGACATTCGGTTCAAATATCCATATGCTTTTACAAGGCTGGTGCCACCACCAAAAACTAGTTCGAGATCATCAGTATTTACTTGCTTTAGAGATCGCAAAACTTCGGTGAGGTGAATGTCTTTTTCAAGAGCTCCAGCAGAAAATAAAGACAAACCCTCATTCGAGGCAGCGATAATTAGTTCAACTTGCTCGAGTGAGAGGCTTCTCATACTTTACTTCACGGTTGCCGAGAATTAATTTACGATTGACTCGCCGAGAACCAGTTGTGACTGTGACTGACATCGGTACCTGACCAGTTCTTCCGGCCGCATAAGCCGAACGAGCAGAACCCAATTCTGCGGGTATCGCTAAGGCATCAAATGTTTCAGCTACCAGAGATTCAAATGTCTTTCGCGGGATTGGATTTCCTGTGATCGCACTAGGGATCGCCTTTGCATAGACGCCATATCCGAGTCTTACGAGCTTTCCTCTCTTAATTAGCTCACTTATCGCTCGAGTTATTCGACTTGGAGTTCCAAAATCGGCAAAATCACTGCGGAGAAAAACTTCACGTTTGCTGCGACCCACGCAACGCGCAATTCGAGTTTGCGTACTCAATGTCATTCGTTTCTCCTTGCAAACAATGTGCGCTTTAATAATGTGAACTATACCTTCTTTAGCGCTTAAAAGATAGCGTATTGGCTGCAAACAATGTGCGTATTAACCAAAATAACTAAGGCTTCGCAAAGCCTTATTTTCTTGGGTGGTTTCTGCCATGAAAACTCCGATTTCCAAACTCCGCCCTTGAGTGGTTCTTCCTAGTGCCAGATTCGTCGTGCCGCTAGCCTCTGCATATGCCAAGTAAAGACCCCGCCCGCGAGGCTCACTTCCCCGCCATTGAAAAACGTTACGGTGAAAAAATGGCCCACTGGTTCAAAGTTATGGCCAAGCTCGAAGGCAGGAAATATCTAGAGCAAATCGCGGATTTAAAAGAGAACTACGGCTTTTCTCAAGCCCATGCCAACGCACTTGTGATGTTTTCACGTGGATCAACCTCGGCCCGCCGATTTGAAAAACCAAGTGATTATTACAAGATGCTTAAACCGGCACAAACTAAGACCATTAAAGCAATATTCAAAGCGATTACGACAAAATATCCAGGGTTAGAACTGGTAATCGCCTGGAACCAACCGATGCTCCGACTCGATAAGAAATACATATTAGGAGTATCAGCTGCAACAAATCACATTCTCTTAGCTCCATTTAGTACTGAAGTATTGGATGCAATGCGGCCGAAGTTAAAAGATTTCACGGTCAATAAGAAAACCATTGCCGTGCCTAATGATTGGCAAGTTGATTCCAAGCTCT
>JANLPM010000270.1:0-3072 GCA_031367265.1 Actinomycetes bacterium | reverse complement strand
CTGGGCTTTGCCAAGGGCAATGAAACTAGCTGGTTTCTTTGCCCTGCCAAAGAAAGGCTTAATCGCCAAAGAGAATGACTCTCAAGAGATAGGAGTCCATCTTCTATTCGGACTAGGGTGATGCACAGGCTCACATTACTTAGGGCCGGGTCAGGGTGTTAACTCTTTCTTTACTTGTTCGAGAACGCTGAATAGATCACCTACGATTCCAAAGTCAGCTATTTCAAATATTGAAGCCTCCGGATCGTTATTTACCGCGACAATCGTTTTGCTGGTTTGCATGCCCGCTCTATGTTGGATTGCCCCAGAAATCCCTAAAGCAATGTAGAGATCCGGGCTTACCGTTTTCCCGGTTTGACCAACCTGAAAAGAGTGCGGATACCAGCCGGCATCCGTTGCTGCACGTGAAGCACCAACGGCACCACCTAATAAATCTGCGATTTCCTCTAATGGTGTGAAATTGCCATCGGTGCCGCGACCGCCAGATACCACGATTCGGGCACCAGAGAGTTCGGGTCGATTTGCTTTCGCAACTGGCTCGGAGGCGACTACTTTTGCTAACTTATTTTCATCACTTGCTCTGAATGATTCCGATGAGATGGATGGTATGGCCCGAGTTAAGTCTGGAGTGATTGAATTAGGGCGTAAAGTGATAATTGCGCTCTCAGTAGAAATTTGTGAAATTACGGTTTCAGAACCGCCGAAGATGGATTGCGTAATGTTAAGTTCGGGGTCAACGCCGGATGCATCGGTAATTATTCCTGAGTGCGTAATAATAGCTAACCGTGCTGCGATCTCTTTACCTAAGATAGAGGAAGTAAATAGAATGGCGATTGGCTTTCTCTTATTCATTTCCTGGGCAACGGCTTCGGCATAGGCAGGAACTGAGTAATCCGCGAAATCATTGCTAGTGATTAAATGAATGTTGGTAACTTTACCTTGGGTGATTTGCTGCGCTAATTCATTCGCGCTCTCTGAGGTCGCACAAATGAGAGCGGTAACGCTTCCAATTCCCCCAGCATGAGTTACCAGTTCATGAGTTGCTTTGGTGAGCTTTCCATCTGTTGCTTCCACGAAAACAAGAATCTCTTTCATATAATTTGCTTCTCCTTTAAAAAGTCAACCAAAACTTTTCCTACACTTCCTTCATCATTCATCAATACTCCTGCTTGTCGAGGCGGGGAGGGCAATGAGCTCTTAACTTGCGACCACGAGCCTAGTGAGCCCACAGAAACTTCATCTAAACCCAGATCGGTAAGGTTTCTAATTGCGATAGTTTTCTTCTTTGCCGCCATAATTTCTTTGAAAGATGGATACCGTGGCTCGTTGATTTTTTCGACGACGCTTATAACAGCCGGGAATGATGCGGAAATATGATCAATGCTCTCATTTGTGATCCGCCTGATTTCTATCGTTTTACTCTCCAGATTCACAGAGATGTAGTTCGCAAATGTTAGTTGCGCCCATCCGATTTGGGCTGCAAGCATGGCTGGGATTACTGACATGCGGGCATCTGTGGATTCCGTTCCACAGATGACCAGGTCGAAGTTGCCCTCGCGAATTAATGCCGCCAGTACCTTGGCAGTTGATGGAGCATCTGATCCCGCCAGTTTTTCGTCTGAGATGAGGATGGCTTCATCAGCTCCAAAAGCGAGAGCTTTGCGCAGCATCGCCTCAGCCGACGTTGGTCCCATGGAGACAAGAGTGACAAGATTGGGAGTGCCTGGTCCATGACCGCCATGTTTTTCGGCGATTAGAAGTCCTTCCTCTATCGCGTACTCATCAATACTGTTAATTACAGGCTCGACGTTTGCACGATCTAAAACTCCATCTACCAGTTTTTTCACTGCCCAAGTGTCAGGTACTTGCTTTATACAGATAGCTATTCTCAATGACTCTCATCTCCTTGATTTTTTGATTAGTTAAAAATTGAAAGCGAATTCGTATGCTTCGCTTATCACTTGGCGCAACATTCGTGGTGCGACAGCATCACCCATTCGATAGACGGCTTTGCTTCCATCTTGATTCTTCCAATCGGTGTAAAGTTGATCATTTGAAACTCTCCCTAAAGCCGGTACGACAAGATCAATACCGGAAATTTCTGAGAGTTCACCATTCAATAGATTTTCAAAGCGCACGTGGCCATTTGCTACATTGATTACTTTGGTATTGGGAAGGAGAGAAATTCTCTTTTCTTTCGAGCGGTTGTTGAATAGTTCGCGATTTGCGCCTTCCAATAAATATCCCACTGCGGCATGTTGGGTCACCACGTATACCTCTGAACCAGCATTTGCTAGAAATTCGGCAGTGCCAGCGCCCTCCCACATGCCAGTTCCATCTATGACCAGCGCCTTCTTGCCTGGCTTTCGGGTCCTGGACAGGATTTCATCGACCGTAGCCAGAAGGGATGAGTCGATGCCTTCAATGAGTATTTTGTAACTTCCGGGGACGGTGGTTGGGTGAGAATTATTGTGATAGGCCACTGGAGTTGATCCAGTGGCAACAATGATCGCGTCAGCTTCAATTTCTGTTAGAAGATCAGCGGTGATCTCAACGCCACAATTAATTTCTACCCCTAAAGTTTTCAATGAACGGAGCAAGTAATCAATGACGTCATATATTTCTACGTGATATGGCTGCAAATGAGCTAAGAGTATTTGTCCACCTACTTCGGTGTGTTTCTCGAAAATTGTAACGGAATGTCCGCGTCGCGCCAGGATCTCGGCAGTTTTAAGACCAGCTGGGCCGGCGCCGATGACAACTACGGTTTTAGGATTTTCGGATTTCCCAATTAAACGCTCGCTAAATAAAATTTCTCGACCGACGGAGGGATTTTGATCGCAACGAAGTTGTTGCTCGTGAGCCACTTGAAAAATACAGGAATCATTTCCTGCAATGCAATATCGAATATCGATTTCACGATCTTCAACTACCTTCTGAGCGATGGCGGGATCGGCTATCATCTGCCGCGCCATTCCAATAAGGTCGGCTTCATTGTTGACAAGAACACGTTCTGCCATTTCTGGGTGTTTGATGCGTCCAAAGGAAATTACTGGAACTTTAACCGTGGCT